>JALEQD010000173.1 GCA_022768655.1 Anaeroplasma sp. | reverse complement strand
TTGATTACCTTATCCAGCTGTTCCAGTCCCTCAATCCCCTTGTGTTTTCCTGGAATGATTCTTGCACGGTTTAAGCACTTGGCAAGCTTTTTGTATATAATCTCATTTACCAGGGAACTTTTCCCAGAGCCGGATACACCGGTGACGCAGGTCATAACCCCCAGCGGAATATCCACGGAAACGTTCTTTAAGTTATTTTCACATGCCCCTTTTACATGAAGAAATCCTGTCGGCTGTTTCCTTTGTGCCGGTACCGGAATCTTAAGCCTGCCGCTTAGGTAAGCACCCGTAATGGACTTCTTATTCGCCATAATCTGCTTCGCCGTTCCGACTGCCATCACTTCCCCGCCATGTTCTCCCGCACCCGGACCGATATCTACAATATAATCCGCAGCAAACATCGTATCCTCGTCATGTTCTACCACAATCAGCGTATTGCCAAGGTCTCGCAGGTGGCACAGGGTCTTTAACAGCTTGTCATTATCTCTCTGATGAAGCCCGATGCTTGGCTCATCCAAAATGTAGGCAACGCCAACCAGACCGGAACCAATCTGCGTCGCAAGGCGGATTCGCTGTGCCTCGCCGCCGGAAAGCGTTGCAGTAGCTCTCGCCATGCTCAGGTAATCCAGTCCTACATCTACCAGAAATCCTACCCTCGAACGGATTTCTTTTAATACCTGCTCACCAATTGCCTGCTGCCGCTCGGTAAGCTCCATCGTCTGCAGAAACTCGTCCAGATCACAGATAGACATCTCCGTCACCTCTGCAATATTTTTCCCTGCAACTGTTACTGCAAGAATCTCCGGCTTTAACCGCTTTCCGCCACAGGCGGTGCAAGGCGTAATCCGCATCAGGGCTTCATATTCCTGCTTCATGCTGTCGGAACCCGTTTCCCGGTAACGCTTCTCCAGATTCCGGATGAGTCCTTCAAAAGCAACGTTATAAACGCCTTCTCCCCGCAACCCCTTATAATGTACCTTTACTTCCTCGCCGCCGGTTCCATATATGAGCATATGACGTATCTGCTCCGGCAAATCCCTGTACGGAGTCGAAAGCTGAAAATGGTACTTCTCTGCCAGTGCCTCCAGAATACATCTGGAAAAACT
>JALEQD010000031.1 GCA_022768655.1 Anaeroplasma sp. | reverse complement strand
ATTTCGTCTAATTCTATCTTTGTATTGTATTCAGGAGCTTTATAATTTTCCATTTTCTTATCCTGTTGAGTAAGCTGATAGAATCTTGATGTTGATGTTTTCTTTTTTAATTTTGCATCTACATATCTATTATTTTCATCTATTTTTTTGTCTGAAGAAGCTATTGAAGCACCTTTTTGTCCACCATATAAAACAAAGAATACAATCAATAAAATAATTAGCACAACGAATATAACAATATATGTTATTACTAATTGTATACTTCCAAGACCTAAAATAAGGCTTAAATTGGTTTTCATAGCTAACCTCCTATCTAGACTTCATTCTATCTAATTCTTTTTGTGCATATATACAATTATCTTCACCAAATGTTTTATCTAAGAAAGCAGCTGTATTTCTTTCCTCTGTATCTTCCTTAAAATCGAACACGGAATTTGCCATAGGAAGAAGCTTATTTGTTAAGACACTATCAACCGCATCCTTTTCTTCACCGCCGCATGCAATATATGCTGCAGTGTATTCCTCTAACTGACAAGCTGCTTTATTGCCGATTGAAAAATCAGTCTTTAAATCCATAAAATCTTCAAATCTATCAATCTTCTTCCACAAATCTTCATTTAAGAAATGCTCATCAGCAGCAACATTTATTTTTCTTAGGAACTGATTAAAGCTCATTAGCTTATCATTTCCAAAAATATCATAATGTGGTTCAACCTCTCTCATACCTAAATTAATCACCATTGCGTAATCAGTAATACTTTTTGAAAGTGGTTGATCAAATTCCTCACTAAGAACCATAAAGAACCATAAATTCTTAGGCATCTCTAAAAATTGTCCTTTACCTTTATTTCCTTTTCCACTTGAAATGTATACTCCAGTTGATGAAATTGGATTTTTAACATAATTCATAAAATCATCGAAATATGTAAAGCTAGAAGGATAAACATTAAACAATGTTGTAAATAAAATATTATTTGGATCCTTTTTACCAGCCATAATTGCATTCAAAACATTTGATTTTTTATATTCACCATTTTTGTAAGCTAGTAAAACATCAGTAGTTGTTTTCCAAAGAGTTGATGAATTTTCATAGTAGTTACCAATTTTGAAAAATTCACTTAGAACCTGTATGAATTTTCTAATAAGCTCTGTGTTTGGATGCTTCAAAAAAACCAATCTAGTTGTTCCCATCGCACTAATTAATCCACGTGCTGATGAAAAATCAAGCTCAATACCATTTTTATTCATAAAGGCTGTTAAGCTTTCACAAACCTCTGGTAATGTTGCATTCGAATTGAATGAATGCTCGCTTTCTACCTGTTGTCTTTCAATATTATCAGCCTCAACACCACTATGTTCTGTTTTCTTATCGCTTAAATTATTAAGCTTTTCCGGATCAAATACCTCAACAACCTCTTCTACCTTTTTCTTTTTCTTAAAAATTTTAAACATTATGAATACCTCCTAGGTCAAAGTTTGTTTTCAATAATTATTAAATTTTAAAAGTAAATAATACACTTACTACATTGAAAACGCTATATATCATTTAAATTATATCACTAAGTAATGAAATTTTAAAGATAAAAAATAGACTTTATATATATTTATATATAATCTACAAAAAAAATATGAGATATTTATGAGTAACCATGCTCATAAATATCTCATTTTATTTTTATCTTATAATTTTAATTGCTGTACCATTAGTACACATAATCATTTTTAATGCATCAGGTTCAAAAGATTCAGCATAAATAATAAGCTTACGATCTAATGTACCCCTAGCCTTAACCTTAATTACATTACCCTTAGTAACAATATGAAGCTGCTTCAATACATCAATTGTAATTTCATCACCATCATTGAAATGATTACATAATGTATCTAGATATACAGAAGCTTCTACTGCTTCATCCTCTAAAGGTTCTCCTTCAATTGCTGGAAGATAATCAATTAAATTATCTGGTAGCTCAGCTGGAATACCCTTTGCATTCATAGAATCTTGTAAATAGTATGTTGACATTCCTAAAGAACCTAAAATCGCTTCTCCGTTTGGAATTAAAGAAGGTAAATAATTTGTTGGCTGATAACCTCTTTTTGGCTTAACCAATCTATTTGCCATCATAATATCAACTAATTCCTTAAAGTATTTTAATCCTCTAGCAGATCTAACCTTAATCATAACAGGTACTTCCTGGTATTGCTTCTTATCACTAACATCCTTGAAATGATACTTTGGAGTTTGAGCAACAAATTCAGGATCAAGTGCTAAGCATACCTTAATTGATTTACCAGCAAGAGCAACCTTTGCCACTAATCCCTTATAACGGAATGTTTCACAACGAGAAGAATTTCTTCCCTTTGCACGATACATTTCTAAATAATTCTTAATTTCGTTATAATATTCCTTTGTTTCATATGGCGCAAACATCATTCTGTTGTTAAATTTACGCTTAATCTTCTTTACTTTTCCATCTTCATCAACTAATTGAACCTCTGGAATCAAAATTGAGCTTTCCTTAGCTAAAACCTTTTCCTCCTCAGGTTCTTCCTCTAAAGCTTCCTCTTCAGAAATTTCCTCATCCTCTTCTGATTCTTCTTCATCATCTTCTGATTCTTCTTCATCTTGATTTTGAATATCCTCTTCATCAGAAACACCATTTAGCATAGCTAATCTTTCAATTTCCTCTATAGATAAGCCAGCCAATTCCTCAGCCTGTTCTTCATCAGTCTTTGGCTCAGTACTTTCAGGAATTTCATCTAATAAAGCTAATTCCTCTTCTGTCAATTCTTCAACGATAGGATTTCCATTTTCATCTAATGGATTTCCATTTTCATCAACACGATTTCCGTTTTCATCAACATAGATAATTTCTTCTTCATCTTCCTCTAAAGCAGGCTTATTCTCCTCAATAGCTTCTTCTTGCACTGGTTCTAAAGCTACATTTTCTTCTGTATCTTTTTCTTGTACTGGCTCTTCATCAGCCACTAAAGCCTCTTCTTGTACTGGCTCTTCTGTCTCTTGAGCTTCTTCTTGAACTGGCTCTTCTGTCTCTTGAGCTTCTTCCTGTACCTCTTGAGCTTTTTCTTGTACTTCTTCTTTTTCTTCCTCTAAAGGCAATTCCTCTTTTTGAGTAGAAGTATTTTCAGAAGCTGTAGCAACTTTTAAATCAAATCCGTCAAATAATAAACAAACTAATCCTCTTAAAGCATAAACTATTAAGACAAATAATAGCATGTTAACAACTGAATATATTGAAAATACTAATACAGCTGCTTGTAATGATTCAACGCTTCCTAAAGCAAAATAAACAGTTGCCAAAGAACCAACTAATAAAATTGCACCAAAAATATTAGAAATGAAATTCTTTTTGATTATAGCATTTGCTATTGCAAATAAAATAAATACTAAAGAAACAACACCACCAACATACAAATATGCCAAAATAGTTATATTTTCATGTTGCTTTAAGATTAGTCCATCTGTAATCAATTTAACATAATTGATTTTTTCAATTACAGGTAATGAATAATCATACAATAAAAGTGAAGCTCCACCAAATACAACAAGCATTAAGCCTGTCATAATATTCATGAATTTTGCATTTTTAAATGGATTTTTAGCAAATACTAGAATGATAAAATATTTTAACAATAAAAGTGATAATACAATAACAACAGTAGCTAAAAGGCCAACACCTAAATGAAATATTAGTGCTGATAAAACATTGCTTAAGCCATACAATAATTTATTTAAAAATACAGCACCTACTGATGATAAACAAGCAACAACAAGAGTAATAATATACCCAATAGTAATTGTTTTCTTCGTTTTAGAAAATACAAGTGAACAAACAAATCCTACTACCGCTGTTAAAACTGATGATAGACCAAAAATCAAATACATATTTTCAATAATATCATCATTACTCAAATTTATTTTTGATAATAAAAATGATACTATCTGATTGTTTTGACTAGCATCAAATAGCATAATTGCAGCAAAACTAACAATTGAAAAAATTAACGCAAATAAAGCTAAAAAATTTGATTTTTTCATAATACCCTCCTAATAAAAGTTTCTTACGTTTAATTTTAACATTATTTTAATCAAAAAAAAAGAAGAAAAAGTAAGAAAAAACACAAAATTATACATTTTTCTTACTATTATTTCTTCTAAATTTGACAATTTCAATAATTGATATAATAAATGTAATAAACAAAACCATGGTTATTGCCCCAAGTGAATCAATCAAAACATCAAATAATTGGGGGCTTCTTCCATCAACAAAGCCTTGATGAAACTCATCAACAACCGCATAAATAATTGGAATACCTACACCTAATGAATATATAATAAGCTTACTTTTCAAAAGAAAATAAAAGCCTAAAAAAACAAATAATCCAAGGATAGCAAATTCACTAAAGTGTGCTATTTTTCTTACAACATGACTTATTATTTGACGCATTTGTTCCTGTTCAAAAAGAGGTTTATTTTCATATATTTCCTTAAGAAAATCTTCTATCACAATATTAACAATTACATTGCTTGCTGATGATGACTGACTAGCATTTTGACTAGATAAATAAAATATTAATATCATCCATATGCAAGAGAAAAACAAAAATACTACACCAATCTTTTTATGCATATTTCCTCCAATTAATAATATGTCTATATACAAAAAATATTACTAATAAATGAATAATAAAATTCCAATAAACTGAACAATTGCCCCAGCCAAAACAAAGAAATGCCATAAAAAATGAGCTCCACTTTTTTGCCTTAAAACAGCAAAAGGAATCATTCCAAAGGTATAAACCAGGCCACCAGATAAAATCATTATTAAAAGTGGTAAATTATTTTTTATAAATTCAGGAATAAAAATTAATCCACTCCACCCTATGGCAAAATATAATGTGAAATGTAACCATTTAATTCTTCCTGGACCAAATATGCAAACAAATGTCACACCTGTAGCAATTAAAACCCATTGTATAATGAACATCACTATACCAAAGGTATTACCGTAATAAACTAGATAGATAGGAGCAAAGGTACCACCTATCAATAAATAAATTGATGTATAATCAAATCTTCTCCATATTCTTTTTACCACTGATCCTGATTTAAAGGAATGATACAAACAGCTCATAAGCATCATGAAAAACATTGCAAATCCATATACTATTGATGCAGTAATTTTTAGTCCCGTATCACTTTTTAATAATAGTAAAATAGCGCCAGCAATTGCTAATAAAGCTCCGATTCCATGTGTTACTGCATTACCAATCTCTTCAATAGTATTTCTTTTAGGAGGCTCATTTAAGCTTCTATAATATTTCTTCTTTTTTTCCTTTATTGGTCTATTTTCTTCCTTTATTAAGGCTTTATTGTTTTCCTTTATTCGTTTGTTTTCAGCTTTATCATTTAATTTATTAAGCTTATTATTTTCTTTTTCTAATTTCAACAATTCCTTTTCTTCCATACTTAAAAACCTCACGATAATTATACTTCATATGCCTTCAAAAAACAATTTTCAAAATTATAGAAAAAAAAGTTCTTTCAATTGCTGAAAAAACTTTATTTCGCACCTTCGCTTCTAAATACTCCAATCATAGTATGCCATATGATTCTAATATCTAGCCAAATGCTTCTTTTAACAGAATAATATAATTCCATTTTAATTCTATCTAAATAATCTATATTACTTCTTCCATGACTTGCCCAGTATCCTGTCAAGCCAGGCTTAACCTTTAATAATAATTCTTTATTATCACCATAACGTTCTAATTCCTCTTGAGTAATTGGTCTCCACCCAACAACAGACATTTGACCGACAAAAATATTTAATAATTGAGGTAATTCGTCTAATGATGTTTTTCGTAAGACATTACCAATTTTAGTAACTCTAGGATCATTTGTTATTTTAAAATCTCTTCGATATTCCTCTAATTGTTCTAAAGTTAGTATTTCCTCAAGAGGTCTATCATCTATAACCATTGTCCTAAATTTTAATATTTTAAACATCTTACCATTTTTTCCTACTCGATATTGAGCATAAAATATAGGACCTCTACTTGAACACTTTACTAAAATTGCCACAATTAAAAAAAGCCATGATAATAATATTAATCCTAAAAAAGATGATATTATATCAAATAAACGCTTAAAAAAAGAAAAAATTGGTTTTTTCTTGTATAAGGAAATATTATATTCAATTGATAAACTTTCTTTAACAGATTTTCTCATAAATCCTCCATTAATTTTCAATTAGAATCAAAAACCAAATACCTTTTAATTATACCATCTATTAATAATATTATCAATATACGGTTTTATGTCAATATAGCAATCCATATTCACTAATATTATTAACAATTTTTTTACTAAATAATACAGACTAATAAACACATACGTATAAAAAGTCTGATATTAATTAAGCTTAATAAAAAATATGGTGTGCTTGAAGAGATTCAAACTCTTGACCTTAGCCTCCGGAGGGCTACGCTCTATTCAGCTGAGCTACAAGCACATAATAAAAGAACTATGAAAGGTTCTTTTAAAATCTAACTAATGCATATAATTTTTTACCACGTCTTAATACGATGAATTTTCCTTCAATAGCAATATCCTTTGAAAGAACAAATGTCTCATCATTTATTTTATCACCATTAACTAAAGCAGCACCATTTTTTATAAATTCTCTTGCTTCTCTTTTACTTGATGCAAGCTTTGCTTCAATTAATGCATCAACTAGTGTTTGGTTTTTGCCTTCTATTGATGGTAAATCATTAAATCCCATTTCAATTTCACTAGCAGTAAGTGATTTAATATTGCCACTAAATAATGCTTCACTTATCTTAATTGCTTGTTCATATGCTTCTTTTCCATGAATAAATGTAATAACTTCCTTAGCTAAAGCCTTATGTGCTTCACGTAAATGTGGCTGTGTTTTATTTTTTTCCTCTAGCTCTAGAATTTCTTCTTTTGATAAGAATGTTAAAAATTTCAAATAATCTATTACCTTTGTATCCTCAGAATTAATAAAGAATTGATACATTTCATAAGGAGATGTTTTCTTAGCATCTAGCCAAATAGCCTTTCCATTAGTTTTTCCAAACTTAGATCCATCACTTTTAGTCAATAATGGCATAGTAAAGGCATAAGCCTCCTTACCTTCCTTTTTACGTATCAAATCAATACCAGCAGTAATATTTCCCCATTGATCTTGTCCAGCCACTTGAAATGTTACATTCTTAGTTTTATTTAAATACCAGAAATCTAAGGCCTGTAAAATCATATATGTAAATTCTGTAAATGTAATACCAGAATCTAATCTTCTTTTTACAATATCCTTTTGAAGCATAATATTTACATTAAAATATTTTCCATAATCTCTTAAAAAATCAATAATGTTAATCTTTGATAACCAATCAGCATTATTAACAACCTCAAAGCCAAAAAGCTTTTCAGCTTGAGCCTTCAAGCACTCAAAATTATGAAGAACCTCCTCATGAGTAATCATAGGACGTTCACTGTCAGGCTTTGGATCGCCAATTAAACCAGTACCACCACCAACTAATAAAATTGGGTGATGACCAGCATTAGCTAGTCGCTTTGAAATTAAAAAGCTTGAAAAATGACCTATATGTAAGCTATCTCCTGTTGGATCAGTACCAATATAAAAAGTCATTCCTCCAGCATTTAATTTTTCTCTAATTGATGGATCAGATACATCCTTAATTAATCCTCTCCATTCTAATTCTTCATAAATTCCCATAAAAATCCTCCTTAAAAAATAAAAGTCCTTAGATAATCTAAGGACGAAATAATCGCGGTACCACCTTAGTTCTACATTTTTTTGTAGCACTCATTAATCATTTTCTCATAGAATGTAATTCATAGTATTATAAGCATTTGTTTTCACCAACCACAAACTCTCTAACAGTCTAAATAAAACTACTACTTCTTTTCTAATCACAGAAATATTTACTTTGATTCTCTTTCAACAATATGATAAGGAAGCAATATCTTATAATCACTAACTTCCTCATGCTGCATGAATTTTGTTAATAATCTCATTGAAACAGCACCTATATCATACACCGGTGTATCTACACATGTCAAGTTTGGTCTAGATAAAATTGCATATTTTGTATTTTGAAGACCAACAACTGAAATATCCTCAGGTACTTTTTTACCTTTTGCTATAGCTTCATTCATAAAGCTTATTGCAATACTATCACGTACAGCAATAACACCATCTACTTCGTTATTCTTTAAAAATTCTTGGAAATGATACTTATTGATTGACACATCACCACTAGTTCTAAAAATATTAGGCTCTAAGCCCGCTTCAGCCATTGCATGCTCATATCCTCTTATTTTTTGAACATTAACAGAATATCTTCTTACAGTTGTCATTAAATATACATTTTTTCTTCCAGCAGCTAAAAGCTCCTTTGTGATTTCATATGTTGCCTTTTCATAATCAATACTTACTGATGGAATATCATCACCAAAGATTACATTACATAAAACAAGTGGAATTTGTGCGTCCTTAAAATAATTCATAACTAATTCCATTTGATCATGGTCTAATTCATCATTCAAGAATAAAATGCCATCAACCTGTTCTGCAACAACTACACGAATTATTTCTTTTATATCCTCATGTTCCTGCATAGAAAAAATCTTAATAACATAATCATACTTTTTTGCAATATCAATTATTCCACCAAGTAATTGTGATGCAGATGCTCTTGATACATCAGCCATAACAACACCAACAGTGGTAGTTTTTCTACTAGCTAATCCTCTTGCGATAGCATTTGGTCGATATCCTAATTCTTTAATGACCTTTAAAACCTTTTCTCTTGTTTCCGGATTAACCTTTTCAGGATTATTCATAACACGACTGACAGTTGCCAAAGAAACCTTTGCAGCACCTGCAACATCATAAATAGTAGTATTTGCCATAGGAATCACCTCACAAAACTTTTTTATATTATAGCATATATTTTTTTTATTTTCAATAATTTTCATGAAATCGTTTTTATATAGACAAATACTACATTTTTTCGTATTTTAACTACAATTTTTCTTTTTAAAAATGACATTTTTATATATCTTATCTATATTGCCAGCACCTAAAAATATATATATAGTATCACTTCTATAATTATAATTTAATAATCTCTCACTAGTCATTACCTCATATCCTAAAATTTTAAACAATTCATTCTCTAAAACTATATTTTTATTTTCTCTTAAGCTAGTAAAAATTGATACCAAATATGTTTCATCAAACAAATCTAACACACTTTTAAAATCATCAATAAATGAACTCAGTCTTGTAATAGTATGTGGTTCAAATATACAGCAAATACGATAATTAATATATTTACTTTTAACAGTATTGTAAACAGATTTAATTTCTGTTGGATGATGAGCATAATCATGAATCATAATTGTACCAATAGAAATATTTTCTTCAAATCTTCTTTTAGGAAGCCTATATTTTATTAATTTTTCCTTTATTGTAGATGTATCTACTCCTCTTAAGCTCGCAATTATTATTGCTCCTGCAGCATCATATGCATAATGTTTGCCAATAAATGGAAGAATATATTCACATCCTAATATTTTT
>JALEQD010000026.1 GCA_022768655.1 Anaeroplasma sp. | reverse complement strand
GAATGAGAATGTCTTACACACTTTTCAAATAAAATAGCATTAAATGTAAAAAAAAGTTATTATGACTTTTCTTAACATTTAATGCTTTTTAGCGTTGTTTTAAACCCAAAAATATAGGGGTGGTTAAAATTTGTGGTCACTAATCATATTGCATCATCCCTTTTCTTAATTATATCACTAAATCATGAATCACAATATAAAGGAATATTTTTCGATATAATACAAAAAAACAGGAAAATTATAGTTAATAAAACTATTTTCTCCCTGTTTTTTTTATTTAATATACTAATCTGATGCGATAAACTAGATTACTGCCACTCAGCACCTACAGAACCTTTTTTTATTAATTCTATGCCTGGTAAGTCTATATATCCATCTTTTGAGCCTTCATCTGAGTATTTTGCATCTACTCGATAGCTTTCTAAAAAGCTTTTTGTAATTTCTTCATTTGTGAAAAATAATTCATAAGGAAATACTCCATATACAAAATAGCATTGCTTATCATTTTCATCAACTAAACCATTAAGCTTATAAATTGCTAATTGACCATTATTTTTTTGTTTAATTCTTGTTACATCATAATAAATAATATATGTATATTTAAATGAAATAACATGTTCCCATGTCCCATTTAAATTAATAGAATCATTTTCCTCTATAAAGCTTTCATAGTAATATTCATATGTTTTATCATCATTAATAGTAAGATGGCATATAAACTCCTTAGAGCTAGTCTTTTTGGCTGAAAAATATTTGCTGTCAATCATCTCATTTGTTAATTTTGCCTCAACAATGCCACAAGATGACATTAGTAATGCCAAAAATAATAATAAAACTAAAGATAATATTTTTTTCACTTAATATCATCCTCCAAAAAATATCAAAGCTTAACAATCCTTTGGGGATTAAAAGGATTGTTATTAATATAATTTATTATAGCGAGCAATAATTGTATCAGGATAATTAATAGTAATACTTTTACCAGATTCATCATATATTTTATTACCATATTGATCATAATATCCAATGAATTCATAGCCTTGTTTATAAGGCACAGCTATAGATGTATTAGAATATTCAATAACACTAACTGTAGTCTTATCAATATTAACCTTAATTGCTTCTTCATTATTGCTTAAAGTTGTTGTCTTATTAATAATAAGTCCTGATGAAGAATAATCATCTAAAGAGAATCTTATACAATATACATCATTAGCATTAAAACCAAGCTCAATATCACAACCATTTATAATTGAATTTAATGATAAGAACATATCATTCTTGTATACTGAATAAGTACCAACTATTTGTTTATAGGCCTTACCTTGAACCATTACATTAATTGAAGATTCAGTATCATATTTTGATGAATAATAATATTCACTACCATTTTTCAATTCTAAGCTCACTTTTTCGACTAATTTCTTTTTATAAATTGGATATAATTTTATGTCATTTTTAATTTCAGTTGTGCTAGAAACAATATTTCCATATTGGTCCTTCCAACCAATAAAAGAAAGATCATTAACATTCTCTGAAATTCTAGGAAGCTGAATACTATCATTTATAACACTTATTTCACGATAAATGTTACCATAATAATCATAACATGTTACTATAATAGGATTTATAACAGTTATATTAATAGTCTCATTGTCAAAAGCAAATATATTTGTATTACCATTATATGTAATAAATAAATCATTTTTATTCTTATTATTATAATTATAAAGGCTACAATTAATTTTATCATTTAAATAATTACTGATATATGAACTAATATTATAAATGTAAAATCCATTATAAGTAATAACATTATTATTATATACTATATCATATTTATAATTGTCATAATCATAAGCCTGCAATCCATCTACTATTGAACTAGCTGTTCCAGAATAATACTTTTGATTTGCTGAAGCTCTATTGAATGTGACATAATTTGTATCACTGATATTATTTACAAATAATGTTTTAACATCAAGATTATCAAGCGAATTAGAGTAAATATTACAATTTAACAATACTAAATTATCAATACTTAAGCCACTATTAAAAGTATATTTATTAATATTTGTATCACGAATAACTAATGTTTCTAGGCTTTCTGGAATATGACTTAATAATTTATAAATTGAAATAATTTTAATATCTAATTCACATAATGTATCATTATTTTCTAATAAATTTGCAAATCCATTATTTTGAGATAATAGCCTTAATCTTTCAGTGTATTTTGCTGATTCGTTAAATGAATTATATGATGTCAGACTACTAATTTTACTACCAACAAATGGGACCGATACCTTTCTTAAATTAGGACAATTACCACCAATGAAAGGTAATGTAAATGTACAATCATTATCACCACATTCAACGTATAATTCCTTTAAATTGCTACAATTAATAACAAAATTTTGAGGAATTATTGATGAAGAATTATTTACATAATATTCTACCTTTTCTACCTTATTCAAGCCATTAATGAAACCACTAGTTGGATTGTCTGTTATTCCTGAAATACTAATTTCTTTAGCATCAATACCTAAATAAGCTAGAGGAGTTGATAATATTGGTGTAATTAATTTATTAATATTTATTTTTTTGAAAGTTGTTGAACCAAATATTTCCATTTCATTACTTATTGTAAAGCAATTAACATTAATAGCTTTATCAAAGAAACTAAGAGGAATTTTATCACCATATACAGAAATATTTTCAAAATCACTTTTAGTAAAAATATCACTAAAATCACCATATACTTCACTAGCATTAATTGATATTTTATAAATATTATTTTTATTAATAACACCACCACTAAATCTACCACAATTAATAGTTAAATTTTGGATGCTAGATTCATCAGTAATAAAATTTGTTGGATAAGTAAGATATGGGGCATTTAAGGTAAGTGAATATATCATAGACTCTTTAATAGCATTTTTTAATATACTAGTATAGCTTCCATCTATAGTTAGATTGTTAATAGCTTTATTGCATGAAATAATTTCATTATTAAGTACCTCAAATCTATCAGATAACTCATATTTATTTGATCTAATATTAGTGTTACTTAATGAGCCAAATTCAAAGAATGTATTTTTATCATAAGTTAAATTAGCTATATTTAATCCATTGAAATACGCTTTTGATACTTTTTCCATTTTCATATTTATATTATTAACAGATGTTATAATTTCATTTGAAACACCAAACATATTACCAAATAAAGTAGATTCATTATCCTTATATGAAATATCAGTTAAACCATCTGTTGTTACAACATTAATACCAGAAAATGCATTATCCTTAATTATAGCATTCTCTAAATTAATACTTTTTAAGCCTGTACAATTTTTAAAAGCATTAGCTTCTACAACTTCTATATTTGGTAAATTAATACTTGTCAATCCTGTACAGCCATAAAATGTTTCTGATTCTATAATAGTATTTGATAATTTTGGTATTGCTGTCAATGAAGTACAATTCTTAAAAGCACCAGCTTTTACATTTAATGTAATTTGTGTGCTATTTGCAGAAGAAATAGTCTTTAAATTCTTGCAATCAGCAAATGCATATTCGTCAATATTAATACTATTTCCATCGACAATTACCTGTTCAACATTTGATCCTTCAAATGCATTTTTACCAATATCTGTTACATTATATGAATATAGTACCTTAGGAATTCTAACATTTTTTGTATCAGAATCAACCTTTTTTACTGTTATTGTATCTTTAATTATTTCATAGGTAATATTTTCATTAACAAATGTTTTATTTACCCTTTCATAATTAATAATTTGAAAATAGAAAAATGCAAAGAATACTAACAAAATAACAATAAATGATAAAGGCAAAGTAATTATTTTAAGCTTGTTTTTATTTTTAATTTTATTTTTCTTAAAGCTTGCCTTTATTTCCTTTTTATTAGCCTTTATTTCCTTTTTTGTTTTCTTCTTTTCATCCTTTTCTAATTTCTTAAGTAAATTAGGATTAGCTAAATATTCTTCATTAAATGTTTTGTTACTATATTTAGCATAAATAATTTTTACACTGATTGATTTACAATCTGAATAAGCATGAAGCTTTTTATAAGGAACAAAATCACTTTTTTTCCTTATTTCGCAATTGTTATATGTAAATATCGAAGTTTCAAGTACATTATTTTCCTCATCATATTGTGTTACTTCTGCTTCAAATGCATATAATACTTGTTTATATGCATTTCTAAATTTAAAAATAATAAACAAATCTTGATTCTCTTCATCAGTACAAAATAGATATTCCTTTAAATATAAAATATTATTATCTTTTTTATCATATTTAAATTTTATTGTGTTTGTCATACGGCAGAATCTCCTTTGTTATTATATTTTCTTTTCTTAATAAACAAAGTTAAAAGAAGAATAATAAAAACAAATAAACTTGTACCAATCATTAATGATAAATCTAATATCATCATATTATTTGCATATTCTAATTGGCCAAATGTACCAAATATTTCAATAACTACTCCTCTTATAACAAACAATAACGAAAATAATGCAATAGTAGTAAATAATGAATATAAAATAATATTCTTTTTAGAAATAGGTTTAAAATAAGGATAGCTTAAATATTCCTGATTAACCTTATTAACTACAATATTAACGGCTCTAGTTTTTCTAGGAAGCTTAATTAGCTTTGAATATTTTTTAGGCTTTTTATCTTTTATATCAATTATTTGTAATATCTTTTTTCTAGGTCCAAATGCGATTACATAATATTTAATGAATTCCATTTTTTGGCAATATTCACAAATAAATGATTTCTTTTTACGCTTTTTGCTGACAATGTACTCACTAATAAACTTATGTGAATCATTGTTTGGAACAAAGACAAAATCCGCAGTAGATTTGCTGATCTTATTCATTCTTACTACTTTATCACGAACATAAGCAAAATTATATTCAGTTTTTAAATATTTTTTACGAATGATGAAAAACATCATTAGTAAAAATAATAGTCCAAATACTACAAGTAGTATTCTCCAAATTACCATGGCAAATCACCCACTTATTCATCTACACTTTTTTTCTTGCGTGTACTAGATTTTTTTGTAGTTTCTTTTTTTGTTCCAGTAGTTGATTTCCTACCTCTTGTTGATTTTTTCTTATCTACAGGCTCTTCAACTATTGCGTTTCCATTTTCATCAACTGGATTTCCATCCTCATCTACATATGTTATTTCTTCAACTATTGGATTTCCATTTTCATCAACTGGATTTCCATCCTCATCTACATATGCTATTTCTTCAACTATTGGATTTCCGTTTTCATCAACTGGATTTCCTTCCTCGTCTACATATGTTATTTCTTCAACCTCTGGAATTGAATTTAATGCATCTTCAATCTCATCAGTTTCTTTTTCTGGGATAGAATTTAATACTGATTCTAATTCATCATCCTCATCTAATTCCATTTCCACTTGTTCAATTGCTTCATTTTCTTGAACTTCTTCTTCAATCTCTACTTCAGTAGCCTCTTCAGATTTTACTTCCACATCAGCTTCAACTTCAGCTTGTTCGTTAGGCTTAGCATCTTCTACTACCTCAGCTTCTATTTCTACTGGTTCTTCAGGCTTAGCATCTTCTGCTGCCTCAGTTTCAACTTCAGCTGGTTCATTAGACTTAGCATCCTCTACTACCTCAGTTTCAACTTCAGCTGATTCATTAGGCTTAGCATCCTCTTCTACCTCAGTTTCAACTTCAGCTTGTTCATTAGGCTTAGCATCCTCTACTACCTCAGCTTCTATTTGTTCAGTATTAGTTTCTTCTAAAGCTTCTTCCTCTTTTTCTGGAATAGAATCTAAATCTGATTCTACTTCTTCATCAATTATTTCAGTTTCAATTTCTTGATTCATTTCCTCAGGAATTTCATTTAAGATTTTCTCGATTTCTTCAGGAGATAATTCATCATCCTCTGGAATTGAATCTAATAATTCTTTTTCTTCAGAAGTTAAATTATCATCATCATTATTTGTTTCATTTTCAATAAATGCTGAATTCAAATTATCAAATGATTCATGTTTTTCTTCTAATTTCTTTTCTTCCTTAGGATTATCCTCTAATGCTTCTTCAAATGACTCAGAGGAAGCTTTTAATTCTTCCTTCACATTATCTTCAACATATGGTTCCTTAGCCTCTTCACACTCGATTTCCTCTAATGATTTAGGCTTTTCTTCTTCAATAATTTCGCTTCCATCTGTTTTAGAATCAGAGAATAATGAAATAAGAAGCTCTTCTTTTCTCTTAGCTTTAATTTTCTTCTTTGATTCTTTTTTCTTCTTTTCTTTATCTTTCTTTTCAATGGAAATCTTGAAGTATTCTTCAATATTTTCATTATCATATTCATTTAATTCAATACTATCATTATATAAAGATATAATCGCAAGCTTTCTAGCAAATAATATTCTTGGTAAAAAATACAAGAATGGTATTAATACAATCGCAAGTGTGATTACACCAGCAATAAATATTGCATTATGTCTATATACTCCTGAATTAATAAATAATAATACTACAGGAATTAAAAAGAATACTAATGTAAATAATAATAGTAATAGATAATATACTAAATTAATTAAAAATATAGTACGCTTTCCTGTTTTCTTAACTGAATTTACTGAATTATATAATATATTTGAAATACCCATTGATGGCTTTTTATCAATTATAAAATTCATAGGCGCAACATAGAATGGGAATAAAAATAAATAGATAAGTAGCGCTATAGCACCTGGTACTGCAAATATTATGCAAACTGTATTTGTCGCCCTTGTATTTATTCCACTTACTCCTGCCCCAAACAATATAAGTATTGCTGTAAAGACAGCTATTAATAATAATCCTGAAAGGAATAATATTAGCTTAAATACTGAAACTAATAATACATTCCAATATGATTTTGCAGTGTTTGATGCTGCAAAGCTTTTTAATACATTTATATTCTTATTAACCTTTGCTTCTCTTGCAACCCTAATATTAGCAAGAGAAAATATAGGTGCTAAGAAAATAAATATACTACTTACTAATGAAGCTAATGCCATAAAATAATATTTTATAACATTAATCTTTTTCTTAAAAATATTCTTTGACACTTCATTAGCATCCCTAAAATAAGAAACAAATCCCTGATTCACAAGTAATCCCCTCCTAGTGTATTCTTTGTTTGTTTTCTATTACCCAAATGGGTACCTAAGCCAAAAGGCTTAGGATTTTTTATCTTTTAATAATGTTATAACAATCTGTCCTATCTTCACCAGATGAACTTGTTACTTTTTCTGTAGTAGTATCATAGCTATCGCCTGCTACTAATCCTATTACTTTACCTGTACTTGAATTTACAATTAAATCTCTCTTTGGAATTGTTACAGTATATACACCATCAATATCATATGTTTTATCATACATGCTGATTTCAAAGTTTTCTATAACTGATTTTCCGTTAAGTATAATATCAAAGTTCTTTATACTGATATAATATGTACCAGCATTTATTACCTTTGAATCACTGCTTAAAATATTACCATTGAAATATAAATCATATGATAACTCATAATTTCCTGAATTAACAGCATTAAAGGCTTCATTATCAACATTTGCATTTATGATATTGAAATTAACATTATATGGCACTTTAGAAAGATCTCTAGATTTTCCACTATATTTACTTATTGTTGTTGTACCAGAGATTGAAATCAATGGTTTTTTAATTAGAAGTGTAGCTTTATTTTCACAAATAATATTATAATTTTTGCAATTAACAAGCTCAACATTAGATTCAATAAGCTCACAATTCTCATCATATTTATTACCGTAAATAATGAAACTAGATAATGTTAAATCATAATTACCAGCATTAATACCACCATCAGAGCATATTACCTTCATTTTGTCACTACCAACTAGCCTACTATTACCTGCATAGCTATAATTACCAATATAACCATATTCTGTTTGATATGATATTTCTTTTCCATTGTAATAAATATTTTGATGATTATTTAATGCATTTTCTGTACCAATGTCAAATAAATTAATTTCAACTGTCTTTGGCGTAATTTTAAGCTTTGCATTATTACAAATAATTATATAATTACCTATACAGCTTGAATTTATATTACCATTTTCATATGCAGTAACATACCAAATTTCATCAACATACTGATAATACTCAACATATTCGACACCCGCAGCACGATTATGATAAATTGTAATTTCTTTTAATCTATTATCATCGTATGTGCCTACATTAATTAGCTTTCTAGTAGTTTTAATTGATGATGATAGGTAATTATCAATAAAGTTTGAATCACTAATCATAAATGTTTCACTACCATCAAAAATCTTTTGATTGTATTCTTGACTAGCATCGCCTAAGCTTACATTAATAGTTCTTGGTGTGATTGTTATTTTTGCATCATTTTGAATAACATTAATACTGAAATCTGACATCTCACCCTTTAATGCACCACTATCATATACAAGAACCTCTTTTGTTAATAAATTGTATTTTTCTACACGATTAGGATCATTTGCATATATTACATTAAACTCTTTAACCTTATTTGTTTCAGCACCAGCATTTAATCTTGATTTTTCCATTACATATCCAAATGATGTTGCAAGATAATCACTTGCATTTGAACTAATTGTGCTAGTATCATTTGTATGATATGTTCCATCATATTGAACAGTCAAATCTTCAATCGTAAATTTTAATATTGCCTGATTCATTATAAATGTTCCAGTTTTACTATCAAATGTAACATTGAATAATTCATCTGGATTATCTAATCCATCAACTGATTCGATGATTTCACCATTATTATTAAATGTATATACACCATTTGTTGTAGTAATTACAACCTTTTTAATAGAATAGCTTTTTTCACCTGCGTGTAATACAGCTGTTGTAGAAGCACCTACATTTGTTACAAATAAATTATTATCATTTCTCTCATATGTTATTGCTGTATCAGCATTTTGATATTCACCACTAAATGTTGATGTATATTGATTTAGTTTTACTAAAACATTAATAGGAGTAACTTCAAATTTAGCTTCATTATCAATTATTTCTAATATATAATTTGAATTTTTACCATAAGCATTAACTAAAACAGTATATTCTCCATTAGTAATTGTAAATTTTTCTATTCTATCTTTATATCTAATTTCAAAATATGTTACACTATCATCATTATAAATAATTGGTCTTATACTAGAATATTTTGTTGTTAATTCATTAATTGTAGCCTTTAAAGGAACATCCTTTATTATTGTATTAAAATCTTCTATAGGCACAAGAGAATGCTTTTCATTATCAAACTCAAATTTGTTATCTTTTAATTCAAGCTTAATTGTTTTTGGACTAATTTTAAATTTTGCTTGATTTTTATATGTAATATCAACTATCTTTTCTTTTTGATCTAAAATATTACCAAATTCATCAACAAGGTTACCAAATTCATCATAATAATATGTTTTATCATTGATAACAAGCTTTAATAATGTAATATAAACATCATATTCGCCTACATCCTCATATTCGCCAATACCTTTTTCATCTTTATTATTAAAATTCAAAAGATTTGTTTTTATTACTGTAATATCAAATCCATTTATAAGCTCTTTACCATCATTTAAATATTGCTTAATTTTATATTCAGGCATTTCTGAATAATAAAGCGTTTCATCCTGAAGCTCAATTATAATTTCACTATCACTAATAGTGAAGCTTCTAACAGTTTCTCCTGTAAATCGTAAATCATAATTTTTATATAATTTAATTTCATCATCATTTGCTTTAACATATTCACCATCTACTAGCTTATATAGCTCACTATTAAGTGATGGCTTATAATACCAAACATCCTCTGCTTCATTTGTAAATTTTATATATAATAGCTTATTATTTTCATATAATCCTGGATTTTTACCACTTACTGTTGTTATGATTTCCCATTTTTCATATTTTCCTAATTCTGGATTAATAACTAAACCAGTTTCACCATTATGTTCATTTCCATCAAAAGGAATGTTTGAATTTATAAATGTCACATCTAATGTCTTTTGATTAATTTTAAATACGTTATCAATTATTAGATCAGTATTAAAGCTATACATACATAATGAATAATCATAATATTCAATTTGACTACCATCAGAATAATTAACAACAACCTTAACTAACTTATTATCTTCAAAATAATATGTTTCTGTAAAGCCATATCTACTAGACATATCATTAAATATCTCTTTTATTCTAATTGGATATTCACCATAATTAATGAATTTATCTGTTTCAAATGTAACATTAAGATTTGAATCTAAAATAAAATTAATATTATCGTAATTATAATGGATTAAATCACTAACATAATGATAACTACCATCATATTTAATATCATATTGTGTTGTTTTTGGTTCAATTATTATATTTTTAGGTACAATCTCATAATCAAATTCTAAAGAAGAAATATCTAAATTATAATTTGAAATATAACCATCATTTAATAAAATACCATTTTCTATAGCATATACTGAATAAGTATTAGTATTATAATTAATTGAATAATATTCAATACGATTTGAAATACTATTTGTAATAGTAATATTTGTTATTCTAGCTTTATACATTCCAGGTAAAATTGGTTTATCAATTAAATTACCTTCTAAATCTAAATATTCATATGTATAATCATAAGTATCATTATTATTTGGTCTATATAAAATTGGATTGTCAATAATTAAATTTTCTCCTGCATCAATTATTAGATTATTAGCAATAAGAGTCCAATTATATGGTTCAATTATTAAATCATATTTATCTAGCTGTGGAAGTGTTCCATTATAGATATCACCTGATTTAATTAATTCACCCTTTGAATTAACCTCATAACCAGATTCATTATAATATTTGATTATATATGAAGCATTATTACCCTTAGGATAAACGACCTTATAAATAAAGTTTAAATCTTCTTTTTTATGAGTTGATACATTGATAAATCCTTCAGTTGTAACTAATTCAATTAATTCATTATCCATATAATCTAAATATCTATCAAGTACATAGCTACCATTGATTTCATTTGAATCATATGTAAATATTTTTTCTGTAATTGTATTTTCTTCAATTGTAATATTAACTGAATTATCAGATATTAATGTCTCATCATAATAACATTCACCAGAAGCCATTAATTCATCATATAGCTCTTGTGTTAATACAAAGTAATTACTATCATTTCCATTAATTCCAGGGCTACAATCAACATAGATTGTTTCACTTCCATTATTAATAACTAACTTTTTAACATATTGATTTAAATAAGTTCCTGGATTAGAAGCATATATTGAAGAATATGAATGATCATAGTCAACATCATAACCATCTACTAAATTTTCAATTTGTACATAATCTTCACTCATAAAATTATGAATTTTACCATCATATTTAATTGATATATCCTCATCCTTAAATGATATCTTTATTGGACGCTTTGTAATAATTACTTCTTGAACTGAATTATTTTTATAGCCATTATCAAGGTATGTAATAATGTAATTTGAAGGTTTATCTTTACCATCTTCAATTTTTATATTTCCTTTTTCATCAATCATATATAATTCTGAATTAAAGCGTTCTTTTAAAACACCAGAATCATAAACCTCAAACACAAAAGAATTAACTTCATATTTTCCAACATTTCTAAATCCTCGTGGTTTATCAACAGATATTGTTATATTCTTTAATGCTTCAATGTCACTAAAATCATAATATATCTTTATAGGTTCAGTATAGAAATGCTCTGATCCATTATATTCATTAACATATTTTACAAGCTCAACCTCTATTTCTCTTGGTTTAATTTCTAAATACACATCACTATTGTATTCAAATAAATAATTTTTATCTTTATTACTAACATTAGCGTCAGCATTATAATATTGAGTTGATCCCGGAATAGTAACACCATCTACTATTCTTTCTTCTCTTGTTATTGATAATTCATTTATTGTATTTAGATATCTACCTACATCACACTTCTTATTAACTGATAATAGTGTACTTATTATTTGATATGATTCAAATTCATATAATTTATCAAATGTAAGTGCGGATAAATCATCTGTTCCATCGTGATATTCTCCATCATATACAACTGGTGTATATGAAACATTACATTTAATTGTTTTTGGTGTAATCACTAGGTTATTAGAAAGTTTACCGCTAAATGTATAATTACCTTTTAATAATTTGCTATCTTCATTTATGAAGCTTCCATTTTCATCACAACGATAATATTCATTATTTTCTATATCAAATAAATAATATTCAATATATTCATCAAGTCCTAAGGATGCGTTTTGAGGTCTAACAATTGTTATATATTTAACATAATTGTTTTTGTATATACCTGCATCAACAACACCATCTACATATGAACCATCTGATAATATAGAAGTTACAAACATTCTATAATTTGTTATTTCTTCATTAGAAACTAAACTACCAAATTCTACATTTTCTTTACCAGTATGTAGTAATGAATCATATTCATAGCTTGATTCATTTACAGTTAATCCAATCTCTTTTGGTAAAATATATATTTTATTACTTTCTGAGCCTTTAGTTGTAAATATATAGTTACATATTAATGATTTATCGCCATCTACATATGAAGTATTAGAATTAATATCATAATATTCAATTCTAGTTAAACTACCACGTAGATATTGCTTAACTGTAATTTTAGAATAGCTATATTCATAGCCACTATTATTTACATTTATACAAGCATCTCCATTA
>JALEQD010000017.1 GCA_022768655.1 Anaeroplasma sp. | reverse complement strand
AGCTCAAAAGGTTGTTGATTTAGTGAAGAAAATGGCTAAATATGCCCCACATAATAGGATTAATTTGCACATGGTACCTTTTAAGGAATTGCATATGGCTCTTTTAGAAAATGTAGATGAAAGCTATAATATAACAATTATGAGAAGAATGATGTATCGAATTGCCACTAAAATTGCTACTAAAAATAAATGCTTATGCATTATTAATGGTGAATCTGTGGGACAGGTTGCATCACAAACATTAGGAAGTATGCAAACAATTAATTCTGTGACATGCTTTCCTATTTTAAGACCGTTATGTACATATGATAAGAAGGATATTATAAAAATATCTATGGATATAGATTGTTATGAATTATCAATAAAGCCATTTGAGGATTGTTGTACAGTTTATGTACCAAAAGCACCTGCAACATCACCAAAAATAGATAAGGCTATTATGTATGAAAGTAAATTTGATTATGAAAAATTAGTTGATGAAGCAGTTGAAAATACTTGTAGCATCACAATATCAACAGACTCTGATTTAGATCTTCCATTATTAGGATTAGAGGTTCGTGAGGTATTAAAAAATTTGTAAAATAATTTTGCATATTTTCATTTTTTTCGGGCATTATAATTAGTGCAAGGAGGTGGAAATTATGGCAAATAATAAGAGAAACACCACAGCAAATTCAAGCCAAGAGAATGGTTCAATTGGTGGAAACATGACTAAGCGTGCTGTTGAAGCAGCTAAAAAAACAACTGACACACAAAGCTTAAAGCAAGAGGTTGCAAATGAATTAGGAATTACTCCTGGTAAAAATGCTACTGCTCAAGAAAATGGACGTGTTGGTGGCGAAATGACAAAGAAGCTTTATAACAAGGGTTCTAAAAAGTCAAATAACTAATATATATAAAAAGATCTCCATAGAAATATGGAGATTTTGTGTTATTTATTGTATAATTCAAATTATACAAGGAGTGATTATCATGATTGACTCATTATCAAATCCAAAAATAAAATATTTATGTAGTCTTAATATGACAAAATATAGAAAAAAAGAAAAAAAATTTTTGGTAGAAGGCAAGCATTTAGTAGAAGAAGCCAAAAAATATGGATTATTAGAAGAAGCTTTTTCTATTTCAAATCTTGAAAATTATACACAGGTATCTGAAGCTATAATGAAAAAGATTTGCAATACAAATACAGTTGTATCAGAAATCGGTTTATGCAAAATGATTGAAAAAAAAGAACTATCTAATTTAGTATTAGCACTAGATAAGGTTCAAGATCCTGGTAATATGGGTGCATTAATGAGAAGTGCATGTGCGTTTGGCTTTAAAACTATTGTTTTAGGAGAAGGCTGTGTTGATATTTATAATGATAAGGTCATTAGATCATCTCAGGGCGCTATATTTAAGCTTAATTTCATTAATACTAACCTAGTAAATTTCTTAAAAGATAAAGAAAATGAATATGTAATATACGGAACTAATGTTATAAATGGTATTCCATTATCATCTATAAAAAAAGAAGAAAAAATGATATTTGTTTTAGGAAATGAAGGTAATGGAATTTCAAAGGAAGTTGCTCAAATAATCAAAAATAATATATACATTCCAATGCAGGATACTGAATCATTAAATGTTAGTGTTGCAGGCGGTATTATAATGTATCATTTATCATAAAATAAAAAACCTCTCAATTTATTATACTTTTGTATAAATGGGAGGCATTTTTATTTTATAATTATTCATCTTCTTCGACTTCAAATAATGGTTCGCAATCTATTTCATCTAATGAATACATTTTATCTGTATATAATATACCATCTAAATGATCATATTCATGCTGAAATACAATTGCAGGATATCCAACTAAAGTCATCTTAACATTCTTAAGCTTATTTGTATTAAAATCAAGTATAGTTGATTTTATACTGATTTTTAAATGTCTTGGAGTTACTAAACCAGTTGTATCTCTATCAACTGATAAGCATCCTTCACCACCAGGAAGATAAACCATTTCCTTTGATTTACTTGTTATAATAGGATTGATAAAACAAAATGCATATTTTGTTTGTTTTTCATCAAGAAAATCAGTTGCGTTTATCGCAAACATTCTTTTGTTAACTCCAACCTGTGGGGCAGCAATTCCGACACCTGGACGTATTTGATATTTTTCAACAAGCTCATCAATTGCAGAAACTACTACATATTCATAAAGCTGCTTAGCACAATTCAAATCATCCATAGATAAGGGTAGTGTAACCTTAGATGAAATTTCTCTTAATATTTGATTTCCTTCTTTTATAATATCCTTTGATAAATACATATACATCACCAATAGGTATTATAGCATAACTTTTAAGAAATTACCATCTAGCAGCTCCTATAATTACAAGAAGAATAAATAATACAAGGATAAGTGCATAACCATTTCCCTGGCGTCTATTATTTGTTGGGCACATATTCATCATTGGTGCACCACATCCACATGAATATCCATATCCTGGAGTTTGATAAAACATATAGACTCACCTCCTACATTAATTTATGATTATTGTAGAAGTAGTGATAGTTTTTAGCCTACTTATTATATTCCTCACGTGTAAGCCCTAAAAATTCTTCGACTCTTACTAATCTATTGTTTAAATTTCTTAGCTTTCTATTAATTTCTTCTATTTCATAAAAAATTCTATTAAGCTGCATATTTTCATAGGCATCATAATTATTTTGATTTTGATTTCTACCAAATCCTTTAAACATAATATATCACCAATATAATTTATTAGTAATTAGGCAAAAATATGATATTTTTTTATTATTGATGAATACTAATAAATGGTGTTCCTATGAAAAAAACATTAATTCAATCTATTATTTTAGCTACAGGTCAAATTCTTGGTAAGATATTGTCTTTATCATTTTTGTATATTTTTTTAAGTAAAATATACCCCAATTCATATTTATACACATTTGCATATATTCCTTTTTCTATATTCTTAGATTTATCAGCCTTTGGTATAATTCCTAGTGTCAGTAAAATTATTGCGAAAGCTGATGAGGATACAAAAATAGCAATTTTAAAAAAAGGAACAATATTTTGTATTCTAATTGGAATTATATTTTTTATTGCTATAACATTTTTTAATAATTTAATCTTTTATAAAACATTAAAAAATGTAAATTCCTTAGATTATTCAAAAATAAGCTATCATCTTTTTTTAGCCTCATTTACTTTATTTATTTATCCTTTGTTAAGCTTTTATAGAGGTTATTTTCAAGGACAAATGAAAATGATATATGTCTCATTATCTATTATTTTAGAAAATTTTTGTAGACTAATTTTAACGATGATTATCATTAATTTAAAAATAGATAATATAGTGAAATATGCTTTTATAATAAATTTTGTTTCATATTTATTATCATTTCTGTTTTTATTTATATTTATTTATAAGGACTATTACAAAAAAAATCAAAGAATTCATTTTTTATTATTGTTTATAAAAAGTACTGTCTCTATAGGTTCAATAACATTATTTTTTACTTTTTTTCAGCTTATCGATTCTGTGACACTTTCAAATTTAGGCGTTGATAGTAATGTTTATACCAGTTATATGTTTGAATCTATAAGATTAATTTTTATTCCTATTTTGCTTGCTCAAAGTATAGGCTCTTGTTTAAATCCTAAGATTAGTGCATCCTTTGAACAAAATAAAAAGGAGGAAATATCAACAATTGCTGAAAAAACTATAAAGATATCAATTGGAATATTAGTACCAATATATGTTATTTATATTTTATTTTCTGATTTCATATATAGTATATTTTATAAAAATATTGAAATGGCATATGTTTTAAAGCATGTATCTATATATGTATTGCTGATTGGCTTTTATAAAATAATTATTGGATTATCAATGGGACTAAAAAGAATAAGCTATATTTCTTTTGCTACAATTGTTGGTTGTCTTCAAAAGGTGGTTTTGAATTTTATTTTTGTGCCTAAATTAGGTTATATTGGTGCAATTTTATCTACTTCAACAGCAATAATAATATGTTTATTCACTGCACTTGCAGTCTTAAAAAAAGAAGGAATATCTATAACTATTTATAGTATTAAGCATTTATTTATCTCATTTGTAATTATATTTATTGCGTTTATCATCAATGTTCCATTTATTTTTTTATTTAGCAGTAAATACTCAATTATATTTTACATTATGGTTTCAATTTTGTTTTACATTGTTGTATATGGACTTATTATTGTGTCAAATAAAAGACGAAAAACATATTTTAATACGGGAGATTGATAATATGGCTTCTAAATTAGATGAATTTAAAGAATTTATAAAGAAACATCCCCTCCTTAAGCAGGAGGTTGCAACAAAAAAGAAAACATGGCAGGAATTATATGAAGATTATGTGCTGCTAGGAGAAGAAGGATTTGATTTAGAAGAGGAAAAAGAAAAAAAAGAATCAAAAACTGAAGATACTAAAGGTGAGACTAAAGCTTCTTCTCAAACGGAGGATTTAATAAAAAACATTATGAATTATGTAAAAAAAATCGATCCTGATCAGGTTACTAAAACAGTTACTAGTATTCAAAAGGTATTAGAACTAATAGGCTCATTTGGTGCAGGGTCAGCTTCAACAGCTTTAGCTAAGAAATCTACTGGTGATCCTTTGTTTGATAAAAGATTTGATGAGTGGTATTAATGGATTATATGTTATATTTGTATGAGCATTTGGATTTATTAATGTATTTAAGATATAATCCTAGGTGGTATAAGATATTATATTATGATCCATCTTATTTTAAATTATTTTTAAATGAAGCAAAAAATAATTTAAAAATAACAAGTGTTGATAAGCTAGAATCATTTAAAAATAAGTTTACAACTTTAATTAGTCTTGCTTCTTTAATAAAATAAGCTTAAAATTATCAATAGGAGCTGATCAATTTGGAAAAATTAGTCGAAAATTATGTAGAAAGAATAACTAGTACCAATGAATATAAAAAATTAATTGAATTAAAGAAAATAATTAATCAAAAATATAAAATGCAAATTATTGCATTTAAGAATAAGGAAGCATTATATTTAGAGGCTAAAAAAAATAAAGAATATTATAATGATTTTGAATTAATTAAAAAATCATTTATTGATGCTAAAAAAAATTTGTATTCAAAAGAAGAGGTAAAAGAGTATTTTACATATGAAAGATTAATTCAAAATATGCTAGATGAGGATATGAATGATTTAAAAAGGTCGATATCTGATTCTTTTTTTATTACTTCAAATTGTCAAAAAAATCTTTAATTTTGTCAAAATATTACGATATTTATCACTTTTTTTGCATTTTTACTAAAACATGGTATAATATCCTAGAAAAAGGAGATTTGGTTATGGATTTAGTAATTTTGGCAGCAGGTATGGGTTCTAGATTTGGAGGATTAAAACAAATCGAACCAATTGATAAATATGGTAATTTTATAATTGATTATTCAATTTATGATGCAAAGCAAGCAGGCTTTGATAAGGTGATCTTTATTATCAAGGAAGAAAACTTTGAAATATTTAAAAATACTATTGGAAGAAGAGTTGAAGATAAAATAGAAACTCATTATGCTTTTCAATCACTTGATTTAATTCCAAAAGGATATAAGCTTCCTAGTGATAGAGTTAAGCCATTAGGAACTGCACAAGCTATTTTAGCAGCAAAGGATTATGTATCAGATAGCTTTATTATTATTAATGCTGATGATTTTTACGGTAGAGATGCTTTTATGGTTGCGGCAAATTATTTGAAGGGCTTAAAAAATAGTAAAAATAATTATGCGAATGTTGCGTATCAGGTTGCAAATACAATGACAGAAAATGGTTCTGTTAAACGTGGTGTTTTAGTATTTGATGATAATAAAAAGCTTGAAAGCTTGATTGAATCAAAAATTGAAAAGGAAAATGGAATTATTGTTGCTAAGCCATTAGATGGTTCTAAATCATTTGATATTCCAGCTGATACTTTAGTTTCAATGAATATGTTTTGCTTTACAAAGGATATTATGAATCATATAGAAGAAGGATTTGTTCCATTTATGGAGGCTAACAAAAATAATCTTGATTCTTGTGAATATTTAATTCCTACTGTTGTTTCAGATTTAATTAATGATGGTGTTGTATCTTGTGAGGTTTTATCAACAAAGTCAGTATGGTATGGTATTACATATAAGGATGATAAGGACTATGTAGTTTCTTCATTAGAGAATATGATGAAAAATGGAGAATATCCAGAAGGTATTTGGAAATAAATTTTTATTTGCTTTTTACATTTTTATAATGTAGAAAGCTTTTATTATGAATTATTTAAATTACATGTAAATGTTGATATGAATTATAAATTTTTATATAATTAAAAAGGTATGTTAGAAGTATAAACTTTTGAAAGTAACTAAAAAATAGAGGTGTATTTATGGCAAATTATAATGATTTAGCGAATTTAATATTTCCTAATATAACAAGAACTATAGATGATTTGGAAAAGATTTATCCAGAAAGAAATTTAAAAGAAGGAGCAATGGTTACACGATTTGCTCCATCACCAACAGGTTTTTTACATACTGGTAGCTTATTTACTTCACTTGTTTCTTGTAGATATGCAAAACAAAGTGGGGGAGTATTTTATATTCGCCTTGAGGATACTGATACAAAAAGAGAAATTGCAGGTTCAGGTGAATCATTAATTGAACAATTAAAGGTTTTTGATGTTATTCCTGATGAGGGATATTTATCTGATTCATTAGAGATTGGTTCATATGGACCATATAAGCAATCTCAAAGAGCAGATATTTATAATACAGTAATTAAGCATTTATTATCTATTGGTAGAGCATATCCTTGCTTTTGTAGTGCAGAGGAATTAGCTAATCTTCGTAAGGAGCAAGAGGAAAAGAAAGAAATCCCAGGATATTATGGAAAATATGCTAAATATAGAGATTTTCCTGTTGATGCTGCGATTGAAAAGATAAAGGCTGGTGACCCATATATTATCCGCTTTAAATCTATGGGTGATCACAACAATAAAATTAAATTTCATGATGAAATTAAGGGTGATCTAGAATTAACTGAAAACGATCAAGATATTGTAATATTAAAATCAGATGGACTACCTACATATCATTTTGCTCATTTGGTAGATGATCATTTTATGCGTACAACTCATGTAACACGTGGTGAAGAATGGTTATCTAGTCTTCCAATTCATCTTGAGCTTTTTGATACATTAGGATTTAAGCGTCCTAAATATGCTCATTTACCTGTTATTATGAAGGTTGAAAATGGAAATAGAAGAAAATTATCAAAAAGAAAGGATGCTGAAGCAGCAGTAAGCTTCTTTTTAGAACAAGGTTATCCTAAATATGGATTTATTGAATATCTTTTAACTATAGCAAATTCTAATTACGAAGCATGGAGAGATCAAAATTTAGATAAGAATTTTTATGATTTTAATCTTCAGTTTGATAAGATGAGCTTAGATGGTGCATTATTTGATTTAGCCAAGGTTGCAAACATTTCAAAAGAAAGAATGGCATATAAAAAGGCTAGTGATTTAAAGGAAGAGGTTAAATCTTGGGCTAAAACATATGATGTTGCATTTTATAATAAAATTATTGCAAATGAAGAATTTTTCACTAATATTTTAAATATTGAACGTGAAAAGGAAAAACCACGTAAGGATTATTCTAAATATTCTGATATTTATCCTATTATTTCATTTTTCTATGATGATGTATATGCAGAAATTGATAAGAAATCTTTAGATTTCACAATACAAATAAATAAAACTGATGTTAAAGATGTTGATAGAAAAATTATTTGTGACGTATTGACTGAATATATGGATACATTTAATATTGAAGTTTCTGAAGAGGATTGGTTTAATAATCTTAAAGTATTAGCTGATAAATATAAATTCACATCAGATCGTAAGGCTTATAAGGCAAACCCTGCTGATTTCAATGGTCAAACAGGTGATGTGGCAGGATTTTTAAGAGTATGTATTTGTGGTAGAAAAAATACTCCTAATATTTATTATGTTCAGAAAATTCTTGGAAAAGAAAAAGTTTTTGAAAGAATTAATTCTGTTTTGAAAAGTTTTGACTTGCAAAAATAAAAAAATATGATATTATTATATGTGCGTGACACGCACATATAAATATGCCCGCTTGGTGGAACGGTTTAACACGTCTCCCTCTCAAGGAGAAGATTACGGGTTCGAACCCCGTAGTGGGTACCATATAGGAAGCATAGGTTTGATACATAGTTATCAAGCCTTTTTTTATGTTTAGAATCGGTGCGAACTCAGATAATAAGGCAATTCTGGGCTTTTTTTCATTTTTAGATGGTCAAATTTTATATGGATGATCAAATGCTCATCGTGTTGCTTACACGATTTAAGGCCAGGGTGCTAATAATTTTACACGATTAGAAGAATGGGTGCTAAAGTTTTACACGATATAGGCTGAATAATATTAAAACGTGGTATAAATAAGTTTGATAATCAGATTGTTTTCTGGTTGCTTTCTGGCTGTTTTCTGGTTGAGAGATGTAGTCATTAATCTAAATTTTTTTATGCTTTTTCAAAAGTTTACAAAACGATAAAATAGAGTGACAAATAGAGTGACATTAACACATTCCGCGACAAAATAAATTTATTATGCCACTTATTGTGTCATTTTCTTGTTTTATTGTGCCAAGTGTTGAAAATTTTGATCACTGATGCATTTTA
>JALEQD010000012.1 GCA_022768655.1 Anaeroplasma sp. | reverse complement strand
ATTGTATCTATTATTTCTGATACATTCATATTAGAGCTTGATAGATCTAGGCTTATATCAAATTTTGATAGAAGCTTCATCAAATCTTCTAAAGTTATTTTTAGCTTGATTCCTGATAGTTCAATATATACTGTGTCATTTAAGTAGATTAGCTTTATATTTTGAGCTAAGTCATTCTTACTTACTATGATATTTAATTCTAGCTTTAAATCAGAATTGAAGTCTACCTTACAATCTAGCTTTAAATCTATTCCTTCATAGCTTCCTTCTAGGCTAGCTACTACATTTTTATTATCAATGATTGTTAATACATCATCAATTATAAAATCAATATAGCCTAGGTTTTGATATTTGCTGTCATCTACTTCGATTGCTATATTATTATTAGCTTTTATATTACCAGATATAGATAATGACTCGTAAATTGCATTAATGCTAAGTCCTTCTTTATTTTCAATAGAAACAATAAGATCATTAAGATTACTTGCAATTTCACTTAAGCCAATATTTATAGACAATAATTCTTCAGTTAAAGTAAAGTCTTTTAATAAATTTGAATAATCAATTGTTAATATTTTATTTATAATACTAGAAATATCAAATTCATTTGATGATATATTAGTATCAATATTACCATATTTTTCTAATAAGGCTAATAAATCATTTTGTGCAATCTTAACCTTTACATTTGCTAGTGATAAATAGATTATTTCATCAATATATTTTATATTTAATGTTTGTTCATTTTCTCCAACCTGTAATTTTACATCCGCATCAAGCTTTAATGTATCAGCAAAATCAATATTTCCATTTAATGATACTTTTAATTCATTATAGCTACAATCTAGATTAATATTTGCCTTTTTAGTTGTAATTACTTCAGAAATATTATTTAACAAAAATTTTACATTAGAAATATTAACGAATTCTTCCTTATCTACAGCTTGTACATATTCATTTGTTGGTAAAACATTTATTTTTAGGTTTATATCCTCAAATGACAAATCTGAATTTATAGATAAAATATCATATTCATCATTAACGTGACTAAACACAAAAGATAAAGGTAACTCTAAAGTTGATATCTTAAGTATTCCTTCAGCAGTAATAGTTTCTTTATCCTCTGATTTTGTTATTGTAAATGAATTTAAATCATTTATTATTTGACTAACATCTAAAGAAGATTCACTTGATTCGTTTGATTCATTAACATTAATTGAACCTGTTAAAATTTCAATCAATTCTTTTAAAGAATCAATACTACCTTTTACCTTTACACCACCAATACTGATATAAAGTTCATCAGAATATTCAATATAAATATCATTTATTAAAGCCTTAACCTTTACATTTTCTAAATCTGAAATGTTTAATGAAACAATTCCTTCTATTTTTTGTTCATTAATACATAATGATAATTTTAAGTTTTTATCACTCATATCACTATTTTGAAGTGATGAAGTAATCATTGTTAAAATGTCATCCTCAATAACAGGTGTAACTGAATCATCACTTGGCTTTAAGCTTTCATATGATTTAAAAAAATCATAATCTTTTTTAGGAAATTCTACATTATCATAATAAAATTTCTCTAAGCAATCTGTTTTAGAAACTGCTTCAACACCCATTGATTTAACTTTATATTCTTCTTGAATGCGAGATTCTAAAATTCTCCATTCAGAATCAAATTTATAATTAATAGTAATATTATAAAACTCAGGGACTTTTGTTGAATTTGCGTTTGTTAATACTTCTCTTCTATACCAAAATGGTGCATAATCTGGATCAGGATTTAATGATAATTGAATTGAATAAGTTCCATCATCATTTGAAATAACATCACTTATTTCTAATATTGTATCCTCGCAAATAATATATCCAGTACATTGAAATGGCAACCAGCCATATCTTAAAATATATGCACTATTAGAAATACATTCAGGTACATCTTCTTTCCATGTAGTATTAAAACCATCGATTTTATCAGCCTTTCTTAATAAAACCTTGCCATCAACAAAATATCTTTCAATACCACTAGATACCATGCCCTCAGACACACTTGTTGTTAATGCAACACCATTTTTTACATATCTTTCTCCAGAAATTGTAATTGTAGCAACTGAGGCATCACTTTTTCCTTGAGTAACTGTTCTAAATTGATCAGTATTTTCAATTTTCCATAATGCAAATGCGATATTATCATATGCAGAATAATCTAATGGTGTAGACCCATCAGTTGGACTTTCCTTTAATGTTGTAAAAAATTTAGCCTCTGATTGTTCTATTTCAGCTGGACCAGCACTGCTTTCCTTTACGAAATATGCTCCTACTCCACCGATACATGCAAGTATTATTACAAGAAAAATCAAAATTATTCTTTTTTTCTTTCCTTTTCCTTTTATTTTCTTAGCCATAATAACCACCCATAATGTAAATTTATTACAAAATTCACTATATAACATTATATCACTCTGTATGTCAATGTCAAGTAAACACTACATTTTATAAAGAATTTATATAATATTTATATTATATAATGGGGTTTTTTGTAATTTTTTCCTAATTATTGTCTTAAAAACATTTTATTAAAAAGAAAAAAAAGATTAATTTAGAAGGTATCTTACCATCGTAAAATACATCTAAATTAATCTTTAAAATATTAGAAATATTATATTTTAGCTACTCTGACAGTATCACGAGCAATCATTACTTCCTCGTTTGTTGGAATAATGTATAATTTGATTTTTGAATCAGGAGTTGAAATAATTCTTTCATCAGAGAATGTATCATTTAATTTTTCATCAATTTTTACGCCTAATGCTCCTAATCTATTAGCAATATTCAAACGTAAATGCTTTAAATTTTCACCCATACCAGCAGTAAACGCAATCACATCACAGCTTCCCATGTAAACATAATAAGCAGCAATATAATCAACAATTCTCTTTGCTTGAACATCGAATGTTAATTTGCATCTATGATCTCCTTCAATCATACCTTGAGTAACATCACGAGCATCATTTGATCTTCCTGACATTCCTAAATATCCTGATTTTTTATTTAAGATATTTACTACCTCTTGAGCTGTTTTTCCCTCTTTTTCACAAATATAAGAAACAACAGTTGGGTCTAAACTACCAGAACGTGTTCCCATAGGAATACCTTCAAGTGGTGTTAATCCCATAGAAGTATCAATACACTTTCCACCCTTAACAGCAGAAATTGATGCACCATTACCTAGATGGCAAACGATTGTATTAGTTTCTTCTAGTGGCTTACCAATTAATTCTGCAGCTCTTTGAGATACATATTTGTGTGATGTACCATGTGCACCATATTTACGAATGCCATATTTTTCATACCACTCATAAGGTGTAGCATACATATATGCTTCCTCAGCCATTGTTTGATGGAATACTGTATCAAATACAACAACCTGTGGAACATTTGGTAAAGCCTTTTGGAAAGCCTTAATACCGATAATATGTGCTGGATTATGTAAAGGTGCTAAGTCAGCTAAGTCTTGAATTTTTTGAATTACTGTATCATCAACTAAACAAGAATCCTTAAAGTATTCTCCACCTTGAACTACTCTATGACCTACACCTGAAATTTCATTTAAATCCTTAACAATTCCCTTTGAAATTAATGTTTCAAGAAGTAATTGAACACCCTCTGCATGTGTAGGTAATACAGGATGAGTTTCTTCCTTTTTACCATCATATTTGATTGTAAAAATACCTTCTGCTAATCCTATTCTTTCCATTACTCCTGAAGTAATAACTGTTTCAGCTGGCATTTCTAATAATTGGAATTTAATAGATGATGAACCAGCATTTACTGCCATAATTTTTGCCATTTTACTTTTCCTCACTTCTTATTTTTTTATTTTCAAACCACGCTTCAATATCTAATAATGATTCATTGAACTCCTTAATATCATTAAAGCTTGGTAGTTTGACCATGAAACACTTTTGATTTTCCATTATACATTTTTGTAGTACAATTATTATTTTTGGTTTTCCATTTTTAAACATCTCATCTGGAAGCTCCACTAAACCTATTATTGTCATGTTTTTTAATAATTCTGATTTAAATTTCTTATTCTCATCATAATTAAAAAAATCATTTTCTACAATTCCAATAATAGCTCCTTCCTCTTTTAACATACTAGCATAATGCAAAATTGCATCATATGGAAAATAATTACCATCCTTATATTCACTATGTGGCATATCAAATACAACCACATCCATAGATGATAAATGTAAATTAAATGTATCCTGCAAATATATTTCTACAGGTTCATTTAACAAATCTGCAGTCATTGAAGTAAGCTTAACCATTTGCTCATTATGATCACAAGCAAATAAATTACATTCCTTATCTAAATGATTAGCTATGGTAAATAATAAATTACCAGTTCCACATAATGGATCAACAATACTTATCTTCTTATTACTACATATTTTAGTGATTAGGTATGCAATAAATATTCCCAGAGTATCAGGAGTTGTATTTCCATTAGGAATTTTCATCTCCTTAAATCCTCTTAATATTATAGCTTGCATTGCTTTTCTTACATCCTCAACAGAAAAATCAATATTTTCTAATCTATCATATATCTTTTTTAGTTTTTCAATGTTTTCATCATCAACATCAGATAAAACCTCAGAAGCCAAAATGTTTTTAACTGTCATTTCAAGAAGCTCAAAATATGGTTTGTGAAATATTTCATATAACAAATTATTTGATTCATCAAGGCAATCAAAAAACAATTCAAGATTATCTGTCTTTACATTTTGCACAAAATATCACCACATCAAATTATATCAAAATATGCAGTTATTGTAAACCATTTTCATCCTTAAGATGAACCTTTGGTAGGCTCCATTCAAACCTAAACGCTAAATATCTAATGATTACAACAACTAATACAGTAATAATTGTATTAAATAAATCAGGTGTATTTATTTTATATAAAACATAATAAAGCATAGTTCCAAATAATGCTGCAACTGCATATATATGCTTTCTAAAGATAAATGGTATTTTTCTAACCATAATATCTCTCATTAATCCTCCACCAACGGCAGTTAATAACGCACTAAAAAATATAGGTAATGCATTATTTACATTATTGTGTAAGCATGTATTAATACCAACAACAGTAAAGGCTCCTAAGCCAATACTATCTATAATATTGAAAAAAGTCTTATATATTTTTGAATTTTCCCAGGATATTTTTCCAAAGAAATACATAAAAACAAATACAGCCAAGCTTACTCCTAAAGATATATATAAAAAGGTTGGTCCTGCAATCATAGCTATTTCAAAACCAAATACAATATCCCTTAATAATCCTCCACCAACGGCAGTAATAACTCCTAAAATTACAACTCCAAATAAATCTAATTTATTTTCTATCGCAACCAATGCTCCCGAAACAGAAAAAGCAATAGTCCCAATTATTCCAGCAACAAGCAAAATTATTTCTGTATTCATATATTATTCTCCAATAATTCTAATAATTTATCTGTAGAATCTACAATAATATTAGCTCCTGCATTAACTAAATCTTCATGCTTTCTAAAGCCATACGAAACACAAATACCTAAGCATCCTGAATTCTTTATTGTCATCGCATCTACATCACTATCACCAATATATAATAATTCATCCATTTTAATATCAAATTCTTTAGCAATATAAATTAACCCACTCGGATCAGGCTTTCTCGGAAATGATGCACCATCACCTAATACAATTTTAAATACATTTGGAAAGGTTTCTTCCACTAGTTTATTTAAAATTATATGGTCTTTGTTAGAAAAAACAGCTAATTTTATCTTTTTTTCGGTTAAAAATTTAACTATATCGATAATACCAGCATATGGTTTAGTATATACATTATAATTCTTGTTATAATATTTTTTAAAGGCTTCAAAAACCTCATTAAAATTTTCAAGATTATTCTTTAATGCTCTTTCAATTAATTTTTTTATTCCATTTCCAATAAATAATCTAGTTTCCTCTTCTGTTATCAAATTATAACCATATTTTGATAAAGAATAATTACAAGCCTCATTCAAATCCTTTAAAGTATCTAGTAATGTTCCATCTAAATCAAAAACAACAGCCTTATATTTCATAAAAGTAATTTCCCTACCTAATATTTTTTTTGATTATATCACAATCAGTAATAAATTGTAAAATTTCGAATAAATTCCAATTAATGTTTTTAATATAAAAATTTAATTTTTGACTCATTTTCTTAAATAATATTCAAAAATATCGAAAAATTTTATATTTATGACAAAAAAAGTATTGTTTTATAAAATAATTGTGATAAAATATCAGTAGTGTGTTGAGACACGAGGAAGAGGAAGGTAATAATTATGTTTAAAAACAAGTACGTTGAAAGTGTTTTCGAAAATTTAAAAAAGAAAAATGCTGGCGAAGCAGAATTTTTGCAAGCAGCTCAAGAAATTTTAGAGTCTTTAGAATTAATTGTTGAAAAAAGACCTGAAATTGAAAAAGAAAAAATCCTAGAAAGATTTGTCGAACCAGAAAGATTAGTTCAATTTAGAGTTGCATGGCTTGATGATAATAATCAAGTTCAAGTAAATCGTGGGTATAGAGTACAATATAATAGTGCAATAGGTCCTTATAAAGGAGGATTAAGATTCCATCCAACAGTAAATCAATCAATATTAAAATTCTTAGGTCTTGAACAAGTATTAAAAAATTCATTGACTACATTACCTATGGGTGGTGGAAAGGGTGGATCTGATTTTGATCCAAAAGGAAAAAGCGATAAAGAAATTATGAGATTCTGTCAAGCATTCATGACTGAGCTTTATAGACATATCGGTCCTGACACAGATGTTCCAGCTGGAGATATCGGTGTTGGTGGACGTGAGGTTGCTTATATGTTTGGACAATATAAGAGAATCCGTAATGAATTTACAGGCGTATTAACTGGTAAGGGATTGACTTTTGGTGGTTCTCTTGCTCGTACTGAAGCTACTGGATATGGCTTATGCTACTTTACACAAGAAGCTTTAAAGACATTAAAGAATGATTCTTTCAAAGGAAAGACTGTTGCAGTATCAGGAGCTGGTAACGTTGCAATTTATGCAATAAAGAAGGCTCAAGAATTAGGTGCTAAATGTGTTACATGTTCTGATTCAACAGGTTGGATTTATGATCCAGAAGGAATTGATGTTGAATTATTAAAGGATGTAAAAGAGGTTAAGCGTGCTCGTTTAACTGAATATGCAAAGAATCGTAAATCTGCACAATATTTTGAAAAGAAAAATGGTGAACATGGTGTATGGCAATATAAGGTTGATATAGCATTACCATGTGCAACACAAAACGAATTAACCCTTGAAGATGCAAAAATGCTTGTTAAAAATGGTGTAATCGCAGTTTGTGAAGGTGCTAATATGCCAACTGAATTAGATGCTGCTAAATACTTAATTGAAAATGGCGTAATTTACGGACCAGGTAAAGCCGCAAATGCTGGTGGTGTTGCTACTTCTGGTCTTGAAATGGCTCAAAATTCTCAACGTTTAGCTTGGACATTTGAAGAGGTTGATGCTAAGCTTGAAGCAATTATGAAAAATATTTTCCACAATGCTCATAATACTGCTATCAAATATGGTGTTAAGGAAAATGATTTATTAACTGGTGCAAATATTGCAGGCTTTGAAAAGGTTTGTGATGCAATGCTTGCTCAAGGAGTATTCTAAAAAAAATTATATAAGTTCAAATTCATTTGAAATTTGAACTTTTTTTCTTAATATAAAAATAATATAATAAAATCAAGGAGGTAAATAATGAAAAAAGTCTTGCAAAAGGATTTGGATTTTAAAAAATGGATAGAAAGTGAAAAAGCCAATAGAGATTTATGCTCAACATATGATTTTTGTAAAGATTGCGACAAAAATATAAATAATCCTTGTGAAATTGCTTATGCTCAATTCAAAAAGAAAAACAGAAAAAAGGTACTATCATTTGAAGAAAAGCTAAATTTGGCAAAGGATGAAACAAAAGAGAAATTTGAATCATTAATTGATGAAATAAAAGATTTAGAAATAAAGACAAGAATATGTAAAAAGCATGTAACACTTCGCTATAAAAAAGTCTTATTGGGTGTTATCACTTTAACTAAAAACAGCTTAAAGATTCATTTAAATGCTGATTTTAATAAATATGAGGATATTCCTCATCTAGACTACAGCAATAAAAAAACATATGTCTTATATCCATTTACTATTAAGCTAACAACTAAAAAGGCAGTAAAGTCTTCTCTAAAAATATTAAAAGAAATTAAATAATGAACTAAGCTCTACTACAATTTTGAAGTAGAGCTTTTTAATTTCAAAAAAAAATAGATTGTTTTAGCAATCTATTTTTTCAAAGGAGGAGAGAATTATTTAAATACTAGCTTTTATATCTATATAATATCAAAAAAATGTAAAGTTTACAATACTTTTTATGTTATTTTTATTT
>JALEQD010000011.1 GCA_022768655.1 Anaeroplasma sp. | reverse complement strand
TATTATGAAGCAAATAAAAAACTACGTACCAGTTGTAGTAGCCTGTGGTGGTGAAGAATTAGAAGCAATAGATGATATTCTAGCAAGAAAGGTAATGAGAAAGCTAGAAAGTCAAAATCCAGTATATGTAAGAAGTCAAGCTGAGGGCTTGTTGAATTTAATGGATGAATTATTTGGTGAGGATAATTTACCATTATGTAAAGAATATATAGAGCATATAGAACGTAATGTTTAATTATTAGCAAAGGAGGGAGCATACATATGTTAAAAAGAGCTAGATTGGTTTATGTATTTGGTAGTATTTTAATAACTATTATTACATTATTAACAGTGTATTCTTCTCTTGTATCAATTGGGGCAGTACAAACTAAAACCAATGATTTAGTTTTAACATCTAAATCAATTTCAAAGGTATATGACGGAACACCTTTAGTTGTTTCAAATGATGAAAAAAATTATGTTGAAATAACAGGTGGTGAATTATTTTCTGGACATACAATAGAATATACATATTTAGGCGCCCAAACTGAGGCAGGAAAATCTGATAATTTATTTATAGCTAAGATTTATGATACAAATAAGGCCGATGTTACAGATAGATATAATATTTCTTATGAATATGGAAGTATTGAGGTAAATAAAAGAGAAATTGTTATTAATGCTGATAATATAGAAAAGGAATATGATGGAACATCTTTAGAAATAGATGATGATGCATATTATATTCAATCTGGTATTTTAGCAGATTTAAATCATAAATTTAAAGCTAAATTAAAAGGAAGCCAAACAGAAGTAGGTAGTATCCAAGCTGATGTTATGGAATGGAATGTTATAGATGGAAATGATAATGATATTTCCCATAATTATTTTGTTAGCTTTTCAAAAAATACTGGTATTATTACTGTTAATAAAAGAACAATTAAAATAATATCAGAATCAATTTCAAAGGTATATGATGGAAAAGAATTAAAAAGTGAAAATGATACTAATACAATTTCAATTTTAAGTGGTAAGCTTTTAGAAGGTGATTATTTAGTACCTACATATAAAACAAGCATTACTAATGTATCAGAACCTGTAAAAAATGAATATTATATTACCGCATTTGATAAATATGGTAATGATGTTACAAATCATTATGATTTTAAACAGGAATATGGAACTTTAGAAATTAAAAAATTTAAGCTCAATATAACAACAGAATCAGAAAGATTTGTATATGATGGGAAGGAGCATTTCCCTTCTTCAGATGATAATGATTATTCATTTGATTTACTTCCAGATAATTTTACCGCAAGCTATACTGTTAGCTTAGAAAAAAAGGCAGTTTCTGTTGGTTCTTATAAAAAGAATATTGAATTAACTATTAAAGATCAAAATGGAAAAGAAACTGATGAATATGGTTTCTGTTATGCTGATAATTTTGAGGCTGATACAAAAAATGAGCTTGTTATATGTAAAGCAGAAATAAAAATAAATGATTTAGATGTTAATTCTTATTATTATAATGGTAAAGAACAGCTTTATAGTTCTATAAATTATGATTTAATTTTCAATAATAATACTATAGAAAAATATAATGAATTTGATATTAATGTTTTAATAACTAGTTCTGGTATTGATTCCGGAAATTATAAAAAGAATTATTCTATTGAAGTAATTGATTCTTTAGGACTTGATAAGGATGAAGATGGTAATTCTTATATTGATAATTTTGATTTTAGTTATTATAACGATATCTTTACAATTTCTAAAAAGGATTTATATATTACCCTAAAGGAAGAACATAAAACATATAATAGTGAATACCAATCATACACAGCTAGTGGTATTGCAGCAATTGATAAAATATATGATAAGGATGATAAAGAAGTAGATATTGATATTATTGAATCTATTGAGTTTGGAAATACTTCATTTAAAAATGCAGGTACATATTCAATTGCATTAAAATCATATGTATTAAAGGAAAATGCAAGTAATAATTATAATATATTTTGCAAAAATGGAAGCTATTTTACTATTAGTCCAAAGCCTATCTCAGTTTCTGTTGATGATGATGAAACTGATTATAATTCAGAAATGCAAACCTATAAGAATCTAAATCTTCAAGCATTGACAGCAAATAATGTTTTAGAGGATTTCAAAAATGAAATATATGCTGGTGATGATGTTGATGTTTCTATAAAAATAGCTGAAGATCAATTACTACAAATGGCAAAATATAATGCTGGTGAGTATGAATTTATTGTTAATTGTACACTTGCTGGTCAATCAAAGGATAATTATGTTTTATTAGATGATAAACCAAAAGGTAAATTTACAATTACAAAGAAGAAAGCCTATATTACATTAAAAAATGATACTAATTCATATGATGGAGAAAAGCATAGCTATGATTTAACACAAGAGGAAATGATTTCTGATAATTCATTAAATGATATATTTGAAAAAGATAGAGAATATATTTCAATACAAGTTAATTCTGATTCAGAATATGTTAATGCAGGAACTTATAAAATAGAATATGATTTTAGTTTTAATAATAATGATATAAAGGATAATTATGAAATAGTACCAAATGATCTTTATCTTTTAATAACAAAGAAGAAGGTTAATGTAAGTTTAAAACAAAAAGTAATAGAATATGATGGACAACCTCACAAATATGTTATAGAAAATGGTGAAGATCCTATAGATTATGTTTATTTAAATGCACAATTAGTTGATGCTGATAAAGGTAATATAACTATTCAGAATGTTAATTTAATAGGTAATTCAACAGAAAAAAATGTAGGATATTATTCTATTGATTTCACATTTGATGTTTTAGGTGATGGAAAAGATAATTATGAATTCAATAAAATAAATACAAATAATATTAAGATTAATCCAAAAATACTTTATTTATCTACTAAAGATCATGTTACTACTTATAAAAGTGAAGAAATAACATATAATGGTGTTGATTTATCATCTAAAGAATTTAATGAAGATAATTTCATTGAAAATGATTATAAAAATAAAGTATATAATGACGATATTTCAATAAAAATTACTATTGATCAGGCAGAGCTTGAAAAAATGACTCAAACAAATGCTGGCACACATACATTCAAAATTAATTGTGAAATTGAAGGGTCAGATAAAGATAATTATGTTTTGTTTGATGATAAACCTGAATGTAATTTTATTATTAATAAAAAAATCGCCTATGTTTCTATAGAAAATGCAAATCATGTATATGATGGAAAAGAGCATAGTTATGATTTATCACAGGATGAAATAAAAATTTCATCAAATGATATTTATGAAACTGATAGTGCTTTATTTAAGTTAATTACTGTTAATGTTGATAAAACTGTAACAGCAAAAAATGTTGGTAGTGTAAAAGTAGAATATGATTTAAATGATGTTCCTAAGGAATTATCAGATAATTATGTTCTAGAGAAATCTCCAGCATATATTATAATTATTAAGAAAAAAATAAATGTAAGCTTAAAAAAGCAAGAATATGTTTATGATGGACAACCTCACGAATATGTTATAGAAAATGGTAAAGATCCTATAGATTATGTTTATTTAAATTCTCAATTAATTGGTGATGATAAAGGTAATATAACTATTCAAAATGTTAATTTAAATAGTAATTCAACAGGAAAAAATGTAGGATATTATTCTATTGATTTCACATTTGATGTTTTAGGTGATGGAAAAGATAATTATGAATTTATTTCTTATTATAAAAATAATGTTGTTATTACAAAGAAGGAAGTAACAATCACATATAAAGACTATAATACAACATATGATGGAAAAGAAAAAATATATGATTTAGCTGTAAACGATGATTATAAACCAACAATAACTGGAATGGCTCCATCTGATGCAGAAGAGTTACAATCATTAAAGAATTCATTAAATATAACTAAAGCTAAAGGAACAAATGCTGGTGAATATGAAAATAATGTTAGCATTGAAAATGAAAAGAATTTCATAAATTATGATTTTGAAATTATTCCTGGAAAATTAATTATTAATCAATTAGAAGTATATGTTAGTGGTGCAAAAGAAGTAACCTATACTGGAAATAAATATGTTTTTACTGCTGCTGATGTTGCTAATTTAACAGTGAAAAAATTATCAAATGAATTAATAACTGATGTAAGTATAAAGAGTTGTAATTTTAATAGTGTAAGTTGTATTAATGTCGGAGTATACCCTATACCTTTGTCAAATATTACAATAATAGATTTAAATGGTGATGATGTATCAAATAATTATAAGATAAAGATGGAATCTTCATATTATCAATTAACAATTCAAAAGAAGCTAATCAATGTAACAATAGAATCAAGCTATTCTCAAACCTATAGTGGAGAAAAATTAACTATTTCTTCATACTCATTAAATAATGATTTAAGTGTTACAGGGCTTGCAGGAAATCAAACGATTTTATGTAATAATTTTAGAACCTCATCATCAGAGGTTGGAGATTATTCTATAGAATTAAAAAACGCAATTGAATCAGGTGATTTGATTCAGGTTGCAGGAGAAAATGATGGTGTAGATTATTCAACAAATTATGATTGGAAATATTATGGTGAAATCCCCGAAAATACAGTAGAAATTACTTCACCAAAGATAATAGAGATTAATGATAATCCTAATATTTATATTGATCCATCTGATTTTGATGAAGATCCATATTACATTATTTCAGAGGTTGTGTATGATGTAGATGAGGCTAAGTATCCTAATCTAGGTTGTACTGGAATTATTATTGTTTACTTTAAGATAGCAAAGGATGATAATGGTAATTATGTATCAGAACTATATGGTACACCAGATGTATATTTAGAAAATTCAAATGGTGATGATGTATCAAATCAATATGAGATTAATTATAATGGTACACCTACTATATCTGAAGACCCAACATTAGTATAATAGTAGTATTTATATTATAAAGAAAGGAGGACCACTTGAGTGGGATGGCAAAATTATGCGATACGAAGAATATGAAAAGCGAATAATGAAAATAGCAAAAGTTAAGCATACTGTTGTTAGACATAGAGTGCCAATATTGTCAATGATTAGCATTATTATTGTATTAATTATTGCATATCTATCATCAGCAGGTAGCTTCACTCAAGAGGTTCTTTGTCTTGATACAGAGCTTGTTTATGGAGAAAAGCTTACTTGCTCTGCAAATGCGTTATTTTCAAATGTTTATTATGAATTTTCTGAGGATGGAATAAATTGGACAACAGAAGAACCAACAACACCAGGAGAATACCAGGTACGTGCAGTATCTGAGAGAAGCTTTGGTTTAAAAGGATATTCTAATTCTGTAGAATATATAATTAAACCAAAGGAGGTAGCTATTACAATCAATCCTTCTGTTCCATTTGGTTCTAACCCTATAATATCTACAAATGATTTAAATGAAGGTGATTATTTTGATGTTAATTCCTTATCATTTGTATATGAAAATATAGGAAGTCAAGAAACAAATGTTGATTTAGTAGAAGAATCAATTAATGTTTTAGATACTAATGGAAATAATGTTACAGAAGGCTATAGCTTTAAAACTGAAACTACACAAATTAGGTTTGTTCAAAGAGAAATAACAATTAAGCCTCAAGATATATTAGATTATATCTATGATGGTAATGAGCTATATACTGATGAGGTAGTTATATTAGGTGGTAGTCTTGCGGATGGAAATACAATTTCTATTGAAACTAGTAAAAGAATTACAAATATAGAAGAAAATGTAGTTAATGAAATAGTTGATGTGGTTATCTTAGATTCTGATGGTATTGATGTTACAGCAAATTACAAGATCACTAAGGAAACAGGATTATTATCTATTTTACCTAGAAAAATAACAATTACTACAAGTAGCTCAACTGATCATATTTATGATGGAGCTGAGATTAATTCTAAGGATTATGAAATATCAGGTGATACTCCACTAGCTTTAGGACAAACATCAGAACTATCAAGCTTTACATCAATTACTGATGTAGGAACAGTAGATAATAAGCTTGATATTGTAATATTTGCTGGTGATACAGATGTTACAGCAAATTATGATATTACTTATATTTTAGGAACTTTAAAGGTAAATAAACGACCTATTTCAATTAAACCAGTAGATAAAGAAAAGGTTTATGATGGATTATATTTATCTACAAATGAATATGAATATTTAACTGATTCATCATATGAAATTTTATCTAATCATAATCTAGTAATAACAACAAATGGAAATATATGTGACGCAAATGAAGATAATCCATTTGTTAATATAATTACTAGTGCACATATTTATCAGGATGATAAGGATGTTACAGCAAATTATGATATCACATACGCAACAGGTAAATTGAAAATTAATAGAAGAGAAATTTCAATTAAGCCAATAGATAAAGAAAAGGTATATGATGGACAAGATTTAGTTTCAAATGAATTTGAGTATCTAGAAAATAGCTTATATAGCTTATTAGATACAGATACACTTGAAATAAAAACAGATGGTGTTATTAAATATGTAAATCAAACTAATGGAATTGATAATAATATTACATCTGTAATAATTAAAAATGAAGAAAATGATGTCACTTCAAATTATAAAATTAATTTAGAAAAGGGACATTTAGAGATAAAGCCTATAGATATTACTATAGGATTAGCCCCTAATGAATATGTATATGATGGCGCATATCATGATTCTATTGATAATATAGTTATTAATGGA
>JALEQD010000225.1 GCA_022768655.1 Anaeroplasma sp. | reverse complement strand
TAATGATGTTCTTGAAAAGCTAGTTTCTACTGATGAGGGAGCAGCAATGCTTGGAGAGGTTGCATTAGTTCCATATGATTCACCAATAAATCAGACAGGATTATTATTCTATAATACATTATATGATGAAAATGCATGCTGTCACTTAGCTATTGGTAGAGCATTTAATGAATGTATTCGTGATTATGAAAAATTAACAGAAGAGGAAATAGAAGCAGTTGATTTAAATAAATCAATGATTCATGTCGATTTTATGATTGGTTCAGCAGATTTATCAATTGTTGCTGAAACATATGACGGAAAAACAGTACAAATCTTTAAGGATGGTACTTGGTCAATTTAATAGCTATATTTGAGGCGGATAAAACCGTCTCTTTTTCTATATTGTACATTTGCTTCCTAATATGTTAAAATAATTATTAATAGTTAGGGAGTTTAGTCTGAAAAATAAGTTATCTATCATATCTTTTATTTTAACATTCATTGGTGGTAGCATTTTCGGTATATGTATTGTGTTATCCGAAATTCTATATCCAAATATTGACGAGTTTGTAAATACTCCACTTGAGTACCAAATATGCTTTTTTATAGCAATATTTATAGCTTTTGTTGGCATTATAATGAGTATATTTTTTAGAAATAAAGCAAATACAAAAATAATTGAAAGAATAATAGAAATACCATTACTATGTATAGACTCTTTTTTATTTCTTAGGAAATTATCTCATTTAAAATATTAACAAAGATAATATTCAAAATATAGCCATAGCTCAATTTTATTTTATATTTAGACATCGATAATGTATATTAATAATGTAATATTACCTCAAGGAGGAGGTGATATCATGGGATTCTTAACAATGAAATATCATTATAAGGCTAATAAATCAGAAAGAAGTTTATTAACATTATTATGTAGAATATCTAAAAATATATATAACACAGCATTATATGAATTAAGACAACAATATTTTAATACTAAATCTATATGTACATATTTTGAATTGAATTCAATAATAAAAAATAATATTAATTATCATATATTAAATACATATCAATCAATATGTACTATAAGATTAGCTCATAATAATATG
>JALEQD010000134.1 GCA_022768655.1 Anaeroplasma sp. | reverse complement strand
AGATGAAAATAATAGATATGTAGATGCAAAATTAAAAAAGAAAACATCAACATCAAGATTCTATCAGCTTACTCAACAGGATAAGAAAATGGAAAATTATAAAGCTCCTGAATACAATACAAAGATAGAATTAGACGAAATATGTGAAAGATTTAGAAGATTTGCATGTTCAAAATTAAACTTATATTATGATATTTCAGATATCAGAAGATTTATAGCCGGCCTATCAGTAACACACATTATGATATTACAGGGTATGTCAGGTACAGGTAAGACATCATTAGCATATGCGTTTGGAGAATTTTTACAAAATCCAACAGTTGTTGTACCAATCCAACCAATGTGGAAGGAGCGTACAGATCTAATAGGCTATTACAATGAATTTACAAAGAAGTTTAATGAAACTACATTATTACAAAAGCTATATGAAGCAAATTGTAATGATGAAATATATATTACAGTATTAGATGAAATGAATATTGCAAGAGTTGAATATTATTTTGCAGAATTCTTATCACTACTAGAATTACCAAATCCAGATGGAAGATATCTAGATGTAGTAAGTGATAAATGGGATAATGACCCAAAGCTATTAAAGGATGGACAGCTAAAGCTACCAAAAAATATGTGGTTTATAGGTACAGCAAATAATGATGATTCAACATTTGCAATATCAGATAAGGTATATGACCGTGCAATGGTAATAAACCTAGATACAAAGGCAAACGCATTTGATTGTGATCCTACTGAGGGCATAAAAATATCAGCAACATATTTAGTTAAAAAGATGAATGATGCCACAAAAGAATATAGAATCACAAGAAGAAATCTAAGAAGAATAAAGAAATTAGATGATTATATGATTGAAAACTTCCATATTACATTTGGTAATCGTATTATGAAGCAAATAAAAGCATATGTACCAGCCTATGTAGCATGCGGAGGAAAAGAATTAGAAGCAATAGATGATATCCTAGCAAGAAAGGTTATCAGAAAGCTAGAAAGCATGAATCCTGTGTATATAAGAAATCAAGCAGAAGGCTTGATTCAATATATGGAGGAAGTATTTGGTGAAGGAAAAATGCCATTATGTAAGGAATACATAGAACGTATTGAACGTAATGGATAGGATTTAAAAATATTATAGGAAAGGAGCATGGTTATGTCTATTAGAAGAAAAATAACATTAATTTTATCAGGCTGTATTGTTTTAGTATTATTTTCTTTTCTAATTGCTATTACTTTAATTTCAACTGGTGCAACAAAAATTTTTGTAACAGATTTAGTTGTTGAATCTAGTAGCGCTACAAAAGAATATGATGGATTAGAGCTTGTTTGTAATGATTATACAATAGTAGAAGGAAATCTTGCTTCAAATCATAAAATTGAAATTGAATCTAAAACTAAGCTTACAACGATAGGTGAGGCTAATAATGATTATTCACTTAAAATTGTTAACGATAAGGGTAAGGATGTTACTAATAATTACAATATCACACAACGATATGGACTTCTAAAAATTAATAAAAGAAGATTAGTATTAAACTTAATTGATGTTAATGAAGGTGATGAGCTTAGTTCTAATAATATTGATAGTGGTTCATTAATAGCAGGACATAAAGCTTATGTATCTATATCAGATGATGGAAATATAGTTGTTAATATTTTTGATGGTAATAATAACGATGTCACTTCAAACTATGATATAACATATTCTATTGGTGGAAATGGCTCTATTGGCCAAGAAATATATATTTCAACTAAGAGCAAAACAAAAGAATATGATGGTAAACCATTAGAAGTACATGAAGCTGTTGTATCTGAATTACCATCAAATTATAGCTATGAACTTACATATTCAAGCTCAATTACAAATGTTGGTAGTGTTAATAATATTTGCTCAATAAAGGTATTTGATGAAAATAACAAGGATATTACTAATCGTTTTAAGCCTATTTATAGCTTTGGAACACTAACAGTTAATCAAAAGGATATCATGGTTAAACCAGAGGATTTAACTTTATCATATTTGGGAGTTCCTGTAAAATATAATGGAAAAACTAATGTTATCGATGGAAATTTAGCTGAAACCGATGAAATTGTTCCTGATTATTCAAAAACTAGCCCATTATCTGAATATACAACTATTACAGTAGATTATGATATTAAAATAGTAAATAAACAAACACATGAGGATGTAACAAATTGTTATAGAATCGTAAAAGAAGCTGGTTCATTTACATTAGGAAAATATATTCTTGATATAATAACAGATTCAGATTCAAAGGTTTATGATGGTAAACCATTATCTGCAAGCTATTATAGATTAAGAAATGAGCTTCCTAACAATTGGAGTGTTGAAATAAATACAAATGCTGAAATCATTTATGCAGGTAATGTAAAAAATACTGTATCATTTATAATTAAGGATGAATCTGGTAACGATATTTCAGAATACTTTGAGGTAAATGAGAGTCTTCTTGGTACATTAACAATAGAAAAGGCTGATTTATATGTTAGTTCTGTATCAGCATATAAGGAATTTGATGGCAAACCATTTGATACTGATGTGATTAATAAGCTTGATATAATTTCAGGTTTGGTTAATGGTGATAAAATAGATGATTATGTATTTACATCAAAAGAAAATTATACTGATGGTACATCTACTGCTGAGCCTGTAGATAATGAATTCATTATTAATACATTTACAAATGAATTTATAGATAATATTACATTAGAAGAATGTGATAAAATAAAAGCTTCTTATAATATTATTACAAAATTTGGAAAGCTTGCTATATATTCTGAGGCGGCTGAAAGAATGTATTTATATCCTCAAGCAACAAGAATAAATGATGATGGTGCTGATTTATTAGGCATAGATGAAAATAACACAATTACATTTGCGATGGGATTAAATTCACTTAAGGATATACCTAATCCTCAAGCAATTAATTTATTTGGTTTTTCTAAATATGAAAATTACGTTGTTACAGCAAAAATCAAAGTAAATAATTTCAAAAAAGGAAAATATGGTGTTTATACTACAACAATTGATCCTACAACAATTCGTATATTTGGTACTGATGTTGTAGATAGTGTAGAAGATTTAAATAATCCTGTAATATATAATACTGGACTTACAACAAGTGCTTTTTCAGAAAAAGAAGGACTTCAAAAGCCAATAAAAGTTGAAACATTCGAAGGTACTTTATATTACTTTGAATATGAGCTAGATGTTTCACTTGATAATACTAGTGAAGAATATGATGGATTAGAACATTCACTAGATTTAGCTGGATTAACACAAATTAACGAAACAGATTATTATAAAATAGATGAAAATACAGGATTAAAGATTGTATACACATTATGTACTTATTCTAATGAAATATTTACTCCTACAACAATTGCGACATATACATCATCTGATATTATAAAGAAAAATGTATATTATACTTATAAGGTTTATGATGGTGATACTGATGTTACAATTAAAGGAAATATCACAAACAATTATCCTACATTTGAAATCAAACCAAGAGAAATAGAAATCATTTCTAAGGATATATTGATTTATCCAAATGATTCAACAATAGTAGGTGCTGAATTCTTCATGAAAGATTTAGCTGGTGATGGAATAGATGTTAAAGCACAAACATCATTTGATTCTTCAAAATTATTATCTGGACATACATTATCATATGATGTTTCTCTAGAAAGAATAAAATATTCATCATTAAATATTGAAAGCTATACAATTATCAATATATTGATTACTGATAGTGAAGGCAATGATGTAACTAATTTATATAATGTGAAATCAAGAGAAGCTATAATTAATACAAAATAGAAAGGAGGGTAATCACTATATTTTAGTGATGTGAAAATATGCTATATAGATTTTATGAAAAGAAAATGAAAAAGCTTGCTAAAGTAGGAATGAACATTGCGAAGCACAAAATATTAATTTTATCATCATTTGCATTTATAGTGTTATTTGTATCTACCTTCCTTTCAACAAAGGGAATTGTTATTAGTAAGCTAACATGCAATACAAAAGTAGAATATGGTGATACACTAGATTATAGTGCAAAGGCATTATTTTCTAAAGTAAATTACGAATTTAATGTTGATGGTTCCTGGACAGATGAAGAGCCTATTATGCCTGGGAAATATCAAATTCGTGCCGTTACTAATAGAAGCTTTAATAAAGGATATTCTGATCCTATTGATTTTGAGATTACAACAAAACAAATTCAATTATTTGTTAACGAAAATGAAATTCAATATGGTGATGAAGGAACTGTAGGCTCAACAAAATTAGCATATAATGATAAGCTTTTAGATGCAGATATATTATTTGAGGATATATCAAAAAAAGAAACAAATGCTGAAATTGATTTATCAAGTGTAAAAATTGTAAATGAAAATGGAATAGACCTTACTAAAGCCTATACTTTATCAAGCCAAACAAAACAAATTAATTTTATTAATCGTAGGATAACAATTGAAATTGATGATATTTCAAAGGTATATGATGGTTCTATTCTTATTCCAAATGAGAATAATGTATCAGTCACAGAGGGTACATTATTATCAACTGATACCCTATCTTACGATTTAGTTGGTGGACAAACAAATTATGGTACTTCTAAATCAAATCTAGAAAATGTAAAAATATTTAATGGAAATGTTGATGTTTCTGTTCATTATGATATTACTATTGTTGGGGGAAATATTAATATTGAAAAATTACCAATTTCAATTTCAACTCCATCAGTAGAATTAGTTTATGATGGACTATCACATTCATTTGACAATGTTAAAGTTGTAGATAATACAAAATTAGTTGAAAATCATCAAATTGTAACATCAAATGTCAAAGAATTTATTTTTGCTGGAAGCTATGAAAACAAAATGGATGTTTCAATTTATGATGATAATAATCAAGACGTTACTTATAATTATGAAATATCATTATTTAATGGTAACGTTAATTTAGCTCCAAGGCTTCTTATTATTACAACACCAGATATATCAAAGGTATATGATTCAAAAGCTTTAACAAATCAATTTTATACAGTTGAAGATTATAATAGCTTTGATGAAGATGAAGATGTTAAAAATGCAATAATAGAATTATTAAAGAATTTTGAACCTGATACTGAATTTGATTACCAAAAGATGTATGGACTAGATAAAAATTCTGATAATTATATTACTGTTAAAACTCCATTTAGTAAAATAGATGCGGGAAGCTATGAAAATGCAATTGAAATATCAATATTTAATAGAACAATTAATAGTGATGTTACAGATAATTATTATATTGTATTTAAAAACGGAACTGCAGTAATTGAAAAAAAGCCTATTAAGATTAAACCATTAGATCAAAGCTTGATTTATGGTGATACATTAAATACTAATTATGAATATTTATTAGGTCCTGCAAGTGATTCTGACATGAAGAATTCATATGAATTTATTCAAAACTATACAGTATTACCTAAGCTTGAGCTTACTAATATTGATACAAGTGAAGTATTATCAACATTTAATGCTGATAATTTAGTTGTTGGATTATATAAAGCTAAAATTACAGCTTTAAGCTTTTTAAATGATACAGTTGATGTCACAGATGAATGCATGAATAATTATGACATAGATATTTCTACAGAATCATTTGTATTTATTAATAAAAAGAATGTTTCAATTACAATTAATGAAATTCAAAAGGAATATACAGGCTTTGTATTTGATGGTAGTGAATTATTTGAAGAATTAGCTTACCAAGATACTGGAATTATAGATGGTTATTCAATTTCAAATATTGAATTTGACGTTAATAATAAAATTAATGTGGGTAGCTATGAGCTTGAATTAATACCTAATTCCTTAAAAATTACTAAAGCAAATGATTCAAAGGATTATTCAGATAATTATAATATTTCACTTAATAGAGCATTCTTAACAATTACAAAGAAGCCTATTATTGTTGATATTGAAAATCAAGTAGCTACTTATTCTGGTAGTCAAATTGATACTAATTTATTATACACTTCAACTAGTGTTAGTGCTTTATTACCTCAAGGTCAGATAATAGAGGCAACAGATTATATATTCAGCTTAGATGATGTTGTTGTGGATGATGTAATAAATGTAAATAATTATAAGGTTTTGACAAACCAAAGTAGCATTGTTATAAAAGATAGCGAGGATAATATTTTAAATGATAATTATACAATTAGAATTAATCCTGGTTATTTAAGCGTATTACAAAAGGAAATTACTGTTAAAACAGGTTCTACATCTAAAGAATATGATGGTTCTGATATAAGCTATACAGTAATAGCTGAAGATGGAGTTACTGGCTTATTTGAAGGCTTTGACGCCTTATATGATGATACAAATCCTGATTCTGTTACAAAGGTTAAGGATGTTTCTAGCGTGATGAATTATTTTCCAGTAAAAATTATGAATGGAACTTCAGATGTAACTAGAAACTTCAAGATTAATATTGACCCAGGAACAATAACAGTTACACCAAAGGAAATTAATGTAACATTTAATCCTAGAACAGACTTAGTATATAAAGGTATGTTATATGATTATAATGAAGTATTAGGATTAGTACCTTATGAGCTTGATGCTGAATTAATAGCAGGAGAAGAAATTGATTCATTTGATTTTATTACTACCGGTGAATTAATTAATGCAGGAAGCTATGTTTTATCAGCTACTGGTGTAGCATTAAAGGATGGTAAATTAAGCAGTAATTATCAATTTAATTTTGATAATGTAATCGTAAATATCGCAAAAAAGCCAATTACTCTTACAACAAAGAGTAATACATATACATATGATGGAGAAGCTAAATCATATGCAGAATATGATAATGTAGTAGATTTAATTTCTGGTCATAGTATAAATATTGTTTCTGAATCAATTAAGAGCATAATAAATGCCGGAAGCATAGTAAATGATTTTGGTATTCAAATTTTCTCAGGTGAAACTGAGGTTACAGATAATTATTTAATTAATTATGAATATGGTGTTCTTAATATTAATAAGGCAAATATTTTAGTTTCAACAGGTAATGCAGAAAAAATATATGATAAAAGTCCATTATCAAATCCTTTAGAAACAGTATTAAAGGATGCTGAAATGGGTGTTGAAGCATTCGAAGAAAAATTTATCGTACTTAATAACGATGAATTAACACCAAGCATTACAAATGCAGGAAAAATTTTTAACAGCTGTAGTGCAATTGTAATGATGAATGAAGAAGATGTAACTGCTAACTTTAATATTTCCTATGAATATGGAACATTAACTGTTAAACCAAAAACAGTAATCGTTAGAACAGAGGATATTGATATAACATATAATGGTTCAGTTCAAGAAATTAATCCAATAATGATTTTTGATGGTTATCTTGAGGATAATGAACCTACATATGATGTTTCATTCAGTGAAACAGAATTTTTACATGCAGGCCAATATAAATATAATATTATACTTACAAAGATAAATGGTGAGAATATTTCTGATATTAATAATTATTCATTTACAGCTTCTATGGGTATAGTAAATGTTAGACCAAGATTATTAGTGATTAAACCTCGTGATATTGAAAGTGAATATACAGGAGCAAATGTTTTAATTAATCCTGAATATCAAATTATTAATGAAACAGATTATCAATCATCTGAATTAACATCAATCAGACAGGATATGGATAAGATTAATATTGAATATTATGGCTCTCAAATATTTGCTGGAACATCTAAGATAATTATCAAGAATATTAGTACATCTGATGAATATGTATTAAAGGATAATTTGATTGATTATTCTAATTTTGGTTCATTAACAGTTACACCTGAAATAATCGAAATTGATACAGAAGATGTAGAATATATTTATGATGGAACACAAAAGACTGAGCTAGTTTATGTCTATGATGGTGTAAAATATGGTTATGGTCAAGCTAAATCCAAAGCAGATTTAGAGGAAATATTTAATCAAAAATACATTGGATATAATGTCAAATGTGAAATACAATCTACTGCGTCAATAACTAATGTTTTTGATACAGAAGATGGTACTGTTCCTGCAACATTTACATTAAAATTTATTGATAAAACAACTTTAGAAAATGTTACTAGTGATTTAGCGATAGTAAAATATAATAACACAGGTAAAATAATAGTTAGTCCAAAATCAGATTTTCCAATAGTCGTTAAAAATAAAAAGGTTGTATATTCTGGAGAAATGAATTATTGGACAATTGGAGATCTATCTGTACCAGGATTAGCACCCACAGATACATTTGTATACTTAGATCAAAGTGAATCTAATATTACTAACCAAGGTATGAAAGATGTTGGTTCAATAAATTCAAATCTACAAGTGTTTACTAATAATGGAGAATTAGATTCTTCTAAAATCAAATTTGTATCAAGCTTATCAGGAATAGATGTATCAAGAAATTACATTATTTCTTTAGAAAATGTTATTAATGGTACACTTACTGTAGAAAAGCTTCAGGTTAAAATTACAAGTGCTAGTGTTATTGAAAATGATATTAATAAAACATTGAAAAATGATCATTGTGATATTATTGCTACTAATGCTGAAAGTATACCTGAAAATATTAAAATTGAGTGTAAAGCAAGTGCATCTTTAACATTATCAAAAACACAAAAAGAGGATTTACTTCTAGGAAGACCTGTACCTACAAATCCAACTATGAACTATATTTCTTTCATTGAAATAAATGGTAATATTGTTGAAGTAGAGGTAGGATGTGAAAAGCTTGAATTTGAATATATGGATATTATATTTGAATATGGTAAATTAGAATTTGTTGTAGCAAATTCATAATATTAAAATATTCTATCAGCAAGGGATAATGCCTTGCTGATAGAACTTAATAATGGAGGAGATTTATTATGAGCTATTGCAGTAAATGTGGACAAAGTATAAGTGATAATGATAAATTTTGTCCGAGCTGTGGGCAAAAAATAAAAACTGATTCGTTTACTGATAATATGTCTACTGATTTAAAAAGAATGACAACTGCTGGAGATGAAAATTCATCTCCTAAATCTAGAATAATTGCATTAGTGCTAGCATGGTTTTTTGGTTGGTGTGGTGCTGAGCAATTTTACCTAGGCAAAATAGCAAGTGGAATTGTAATGGTTATATTTTTCTGGACTGGAATTCCTGCAATTGTATCATTTATTCAATTCATTATTATATTATGTGGTGGTGCAGTAGATTCTAATGGAAAGCCAGTTAAAAATTGGTAATTAATGGAGGATTATTATGTTATTTGAAGAATTAGGTAAGGCAAATATTCAAGCCTTAAAGGATCATGATAAAACAGCAAGAGCTATTTTATCAGTTGTATATGGTAAATGTAAAAAAGAAAGCATTGATAAAGGCTTAAATGCCAAGTCATTAGCTGATGAAGATTGTATTAGAATTATTTCTAAAACCATTAAAGAATTAGAAGAAGAAATTTCAGGCTTTGAAAAAGCTAATAGACCTGAACAAGTAAAGGAATTAAATGATCAAAAGTCTGTTATTAGCAAGTATTTACCAAAAATGATGAGTGATGATGAAATTAGAGCAGAAATTTCAAAGCTAGAAGAAAAAAGCATTCCATCAATCATGAAGCATTTTAAAGCAAATTTTATGGGTAAATGCGACATGGGTACTGTATCAAAAATTGCTAAAGAATTTATTTAAATAGCTTATGTAGGGATTAGTTTAAAGTTTACATATTTTCACATAATTATTTCATAATAATTCGTAAATTATTGGATATACTATAAATGTCTTCAAAAGACAATATCTATTCTAATCTCCCTACATGAATAGATAACTTTTTTCATAAGCAAACTATAACTCTCCCAGAAAGAAGTCAACCTATGGTTGGCTTTTTTCATTGTTTATCCTAATATATTATGATAAAATATTATAGATAAAGTTAGGTGATATTATGCTAAGAGAAGATATTAATGAATTTTTAAATACAATTCCAAATGATGTTTGTATTGTTGCGGCAACAAAATATGTTGATTCTAATCAAATGCGAAAATTATATGAAAATAATATCAATAATTTTGGTGAAAATAGAGTTGATTCTTTCTTGCAAAAATATGATGAGCTTAAGGATTTAAATATCACTTGGCATTTTATAGGGCATTTACAAAGAAATAAGGCAAAAAGTGTTATAAATAAAATTGATTATCTTCATTCACTTGATTCTCTTGAACTTGCAAGGATTATTGATCTTAATAGAGTAGAACCACTCAAATGCTTTGTTGAGGTTTCAATTAATTTAGAAGAAAATAAAAATGGAGTATGCTTTAAAGAAATTAATTCATTTATCAATGAAATTTTAAAATATAGAAAAATTCAAATAGTTGGCTTTATGATGATGGCAAAGGCAAATTCATCACATGATGATTTAATTAAACAATTTAAAGCATTGAAATATTTAAAGGAAAGAGTTGAAAAGGATTTTAACATTTCAATTCCATATTTATCAATGGGAATGAGTGATGATTATAAGGAAGCAATTGAAGCTGGTAGTACACATATTAGATTAGGAAGAATTTTATGGAATCTTTAGAGCAGTTTAAGAAAACTCTTAATTCTCATATTAATAAAGCATTATCTGGTAATGTAAGTCTTTTGAATTTTTTAGATGATGCGATGATAAGTGAATTGAATAAAAGATGTAAGCAAGAATATATAAATGTATATTATTTTGGTGGCATAAAAAATTGTGATAGATTTAGAGCGATTATTTCCTTTAATGAAATATCTAATAACGATTTCAAAATTATTATTTTTAAAGTAAAATATAATAAAAAATATAATAAAATTAGTCATCGAAGTGTTTTAGGATCACTTATGAGTCTAGGGATAAAAAGAGAATGTATAGGTGATATTGTAATAGATAATAATCAAGATTGTTATTTTGCATGCACTTTAGAGATTAGCTCATATATTTATGATAATTTTAGGTTTATAAGTAATTTTCCAATAGAATTGGAATATTATGATGAAATTGTTGAAAATGTACTTAGATATGAAGATAAAGTATATTTCTTACCGTCACTTAGAATTGACGTTTGCATAGCTCAGGTATATAAAATATCTAGAAGTGAAGCATTAGATATTATTACGAATGGATTGGTATTTATTAATCATATTAATTGCTTAAACTCTTCACATATATTAAAGGAAAACGATGAGATAAGCGTAAGACATAA
>JALEQD010000128.1 GCA_022768655.1 Anaeroplasma sp. | reverse complement strand
TTACTGCTACATCTGGTGCAAAAATTTATAATGCTAAGAATCTTTATGAATCTTTAAGTGCTAATGATAAGCTATTAGTTACAAATATTAATACATTAAATGAAGCTATTCAAGCATATGAGCTTGTTAAGCCTGATGCATTAGATTCTTTAAATATTACAGCAAATGATGATTTTGCTACATATTTTAATATAACAGGTACTACTACAACAACAAAACCACTTGCTGGTGAAATATCTTTAGGAAATGGTGTTACAGCTATTTCAAAGGAAGCAATAGATAATATTAATAAAATAACTATTGAAATGTCAGTGGTTGATAAGGGTAGTTCAAGTGTAGAGGTATATTATTCACTTGACTGTGGTACAACTTGGGAATTACTAAATATATTTAAAAATGGCTCAAATAATAATTTATTAACAAATACTTATGATTGTAATATATCAGGGCCAGTATATATTAAATTGGAAATTAAATGCTCAAAGGCTGCAAGTAATCCTAAGACTATTTCTATTTCCTCATTAAAAATCGAATAATGTAAATATAAGTCCAATATGGTTTATTAATCATATTGGATTTTTTTTGAAAAAATTTCGGAATATTTAAGAAATATATTATTAAAGGATATTTGAGAGTGTTGAAATATTTTGTCAAAAGATTTATAATAAAAAATGTAATAAATTGTTACTCATTAGGAGGGAAATAAATGAGCAAAGAAATTAAAAGAATGGCCATTGATGGAAACTATGCTGCTGCATATTCATCATATGCCTTCACAGAAGTAGCAGGTATTTATCCTATTACGCCATCTTCACCAATGGCAGAATATACAGATGAATGGGCTGCTCAAGGAAAGAAAAACTTATTTGGAATGCCTGTAAAAATTGTTGAAATGCAATCTGAAGGTGGAGCTGCAGGTACAGTTCACGGTTCTTTACAAGCTGGTGCATTAACTACAACTTATACTGCATCACAAGGTTTATTATTAAAAATTCCTAATATGTATAAGATTGCAGGTGAATGCTTACCTGGTGTTATTCATGTTTCAGCACGTACAATTGCTGCACAATCATTAGCAATTTTTGGTGATCATCAAGATGTTATGGCTTGTCGTCAAACTGGTTTTGCTATGCTATGCTCTAACTCAGTTCAAGAGGTTATGGATTTAGCTGGTGTTGCACACTTATCTGCAATTAAATCATCTATACCATTCCTTCACTTCTTTGATGGTTTTAGAACATCACATGAGGTTAATACAATTGAACCAATTGATTATTCAGTATTTGATAATCTATTAGATAAGGACAAAGTTGCTGAATTTAGAGCAGAAGCTTTAAATCCTGCACATCCTAAGACTCGTGGTACAGCACAAAATGACGATGTATACTTCCAAACTAGAGAGCTTCAAGCTCAAAAGTATTCAGAGGTTTATCCTATCGTTGAAAATTATATGGCAGAAATCACTAAGGCTACTGGACGTAAATATGTTCCATATCAATACTATGGTGCAGAGGATGCTACAGATGTTATTGTAGCAATGGGTTCAGTATGTCAAGCGGCAGAAGAATTAATTGATGTATTAACTAAGGAAGGCAAAAAGGTTGGTATTTTAGAGGTTCACTTATACCGTCCATTTGTTGTTGAAAAATTCTTAGAGGCTATGCCTAAGACAGTTAAGAAAATTGCAGTACTTGATCGTACAATTGAGCAAGGTGCATTATATGAACCATTATGCTTAGATGTACAAGCAGCATTCTATGGTAAGGCTAATGCTCCATTAATCATTGGTGGACGTTATGGTTTATCTTCAAAGGATACAACTCCAGATCAAATCAATGCTGTTTATGAAAATTTAGCACTTGAAACACCAAAGAATCATTTCACAATTGGTATTACTGATGATATTAAATATACATCATTAGATGTTAAAAATCATGTTGATGTTGCTGACCCAACAACTACAGAATTATTATTCTTCGGTTTAGGTTCTGATGGTACAGTTGGTGCTTGTAAGAATATCGCCAAAATTGTTGGTGATTACACTGATTATTATTCACAAAGCTATGCAGCATATGACTCAAAGAAATCAGGTGGATCTACAAGATTACACTTACGTTTCTCTAAAAAGCCAATTCGTTCAACTTATTTAGTTAACCAACCTCACTTCGTATCATGCTCACTAGATGCATATCTAGATAAGTTTGATATGATTGATGGTTTACGTGATGGTGGTACATTCTTATTAAATACAGTTGTTGATAAGGATCATATTGCTGAGCGTTTACCTAATAAGTATAAGAGATTATTAGCTCAAAAGAAGGCTAAATTCTATATTATCGCTGCAAACGCAGCTGCAAAAGAGTGCGGCTTCCGTGCAGGTCTAGGTGTTAATACAATTATGCAATCTGCATTCTTCAAATTAAATCCTCAAATTATGGATTTTGAAGAAGCTAAGGTTCATATGAAGGAATTTGCAACTAAGACTTATTTAAAGAAGGGTCAAGAATTAGTTGATCAAAACCATAAAGCAATCGATATGGGTGGAGACAAGCTTGTTGAGGTTACAGTAGATCCAGCTTGGGCTAACTTAACTGATGATGTTAAGAAGGTAGATATGTCTCGTCCTAAGTTCGTTCGTGAAATTGCTGATGTTATTAACTCAATTAAGGGTGATTCATTACCACTTTCTGCATTCCAACAATTTGGTAAGGATTGTCATATGCCTCAAGGTACTGCTGCATATGAAAAGCGTGGCGTAGCTACAGATGTTCCAGTTTGGATTTCTTCAAACTGTATTCAATGTAATCAATGTTCATTTGTATGTCCACATGCATGTATTAGACCATTCCTATTAGATGAAAATGAAGCTAAGGGTGCCCAAGAACAAGGAATTCAATTATTAGATGCAACTGGCTTTAAAGGATATAAGTATACTTTAACATTATCTACACTTGATTGTACTGGTTGTGGTGTATGTTTAACAGTATGTCCTGGTAATCCAAAGAATAAGGTCGAAAATAAGAAGACTGGTGCTTTAGAAAACGATAAGGCATTAAAGGCACATACAATGGCTCAATCTCGTGCTAATAAGGAAGAAGTAGCGTATGATTGGTTAGTTAATAATGTAACATACAAAGGTGATGTTGCTGGAAATGCAAATTCAAAGAATTTACAATTTACTAAACCATTATTTGAATTCTCAGGAGCTTGTGGTGGTTGTGGTGAAACTCCATATGTTAAGGCAGTATCACAATTATTTGGTGATCGTATGATGGTTGCAAACGCAACAGGTTGTACATCAATTTATTCTGGATCATACCCATCTTCTCCATATACAACAAATCAAGAGGGTCGTGGACCAGCTTGGGCTAACTCATTATTTGAGGATAATGCTGAATTTGGTTTCGGTATGAGAATGGCCGTTGAAACATTAAGAGATAGATTACAAACAGTAATGGCTAATAATGAAGCAAATATGCCAAAAGAAGCTCAAGAATTATGTCAAGCTTGGAGAGAAAATAGAACTTCAGGTGCTAAGACAAAGGAATTAGCTCCTAAGATTGTTGCTGCAATGGAAGCAATTGATGCTCCATATGCTAAAGAAATCCTAAGCTTAAAGGATTATTTAGTTAAAGTATCTCAATGGATCATTGGTGGTGATGGTTGGGCATACGATATCGGATATGGTGGACTTGACCATGTAATCGCTAATAATCAAGATGTAAATATTTTAGTTGTTGATACAGAGGTTTACTCTAACACAGGTGGACAAGCTTCTAAGTCTTCTCGTACAGGCGCTATTGCTAAATTCGCAGCTGCTGGTAAGCCAACATTTAAGAAAGATTTAGCTTCTATTGCAATGTCTTATGGACATGTATATGTTGCGACAGTATCTCATGGTTATAACCAAAACCAAGTTGTAAAAGCATTAAAGGAAGCTGAAGCATATAATGGTCCATCAATCGTAATCTGCTATGCTCCATGTATTGCACATAATATTAAAGGTGGTTTATTTAATTCACAATTAGAAGCTAAGAAGGCAACTGAATGTGGATATTGGCCAACATTTAGATATAATCCTGATTTAGCAAAAGAAGGAAAGAACCCAATGCAATTAGACTCTAAAGAACCTGATTGGTCTAAATATAACGATTTCTTAATGGGTGAAGGTCGTTATGCTCAGCTTGCAAAGGTAAATCCTGAAAAGGCTCAAGAATTATATGAATCTAACTTAAAGGATGCTCAAAAGAGATATTCAAATTATGTATATCTTGCTCAAAAAGAATACCCTAATAAGTAATTGCTCGATTTAATAAACAATATACATAGTTTATAATTTAAAAGAATGTTGTAGTACTTTAATATGAATACTATAACATTCTTTTTTTAATTAAATTTTAGATATTATACTTTAAAATGAAAAAAGCCGATTAATGTTAATAATTTGTATTAATTACGAAATATATCGAAAAACTGTTTTAAATATTTGAAAATAATGATATAATGTTGTTGATTTTATCGAAAGGTAGTTATTACAAAATTGTAATATAAGGTGTAATTATGGAAGAAAATAATTTAAATTTACAAGAACAAGGTGTATCTTTAGGAGATATCTTCGGTTGGATTTTTAAAGGAAAAATTCCTGGCTTGATTGTTGCTGGAATATTATTCCTTTTATCATTTATAGCAATAGTATTTATTGTTAGTCCTAGCGGAGAAATATATGAGGTTCAATTTGATTACTCAGGCATTCCAGGCTTAAATGGTGGAACATATATTGATGGCACTAAATTTAATTATCAAGATATTATTGTAGAAGAAAATGTTAATGCAGTTATCGAAAATAATAAAAAGCTTTATGCAGAAGGAAAAACTAATTATGATTATTCTACTATAGATTTAGAAAAATTATTTGAAAGCAACAAGTTTACAATTGATGTAAAAAGAATTTATTGGGAAAATGATAACAAGGATGCTGAACCAGAATTAAAGGCAACAAATTATATTATATCTTTACCTCCAAAGGCCTTTAAGTCTGCTACTTTAGCAAAGATGTTTGTTAAGGATTTAATTGAACGTCCACTTTATAAGACTCAAGAAATGGTTGAAACAATGGATTTTAAAACTAATTTGGATATGTATAATAGCGTATTAAGCTTTGATACAAAGCTTGATTATTTAAAAGCTCAAGTTTCTTTATTAGAAAATGGCTTTAATAGCTTCAATGGTAAAGTAGGTGGAACACAATACACAATTGATGGTAAAACTTACAATTTTGCAGCAATTGTTGCTGGAATTAATGATTTCTTATCATCACAAAACTATTCTACAATGTCAGCTGAATTACGCCAAATTGGTTATGTAAATGATAAGAATCTTGCTAAGCATAGATATGAAATACAAATGGACGATTTAGTCAAGGAAGAAGCATATCTTAATGCTCAGCTTACAAAAGTAAATGAAACATATACTGAGGCTAAAAAAGCTTTAGAAAGCATTGGTACAGGTACAGTTGTTACAACAGATCAGGTATTATCATTACTTACACAATTAAATGATACTTTACTTAATAAGAAAACATCTTTAGATTCAGAAATATTAGCAAATAAAGAAGAACAAAGAAAGCTTCAAATTAAAATTGATGCTCTTAATACATTATCTGATGAGGATAATGCTGCTTTTAAGGCTAGATTAGATAATATCTATGAAAGATTAGTAATAGAAACTGAAACATATGACAAGGTATATAAAACAATCACAACACGTGATATGTATGTATATTACACAAATTCAAATGTTATAACAACAACAGGTGGTATGAGTGCAATGATTAAATTCGGTGCACCAGTTGTTCTAGCAATCGTTTCATTTGTATGCGTTGCTTGGGTTTATGGCTATTTGAAATCAAAGAAAGAAGAAGTAAAATCTGAAGAAGTAGCTTCTGAATAAGTAACAATATCTCTTTTGAAATTCAAAAGAGATATTTTTTTTGTATTAAATTCAATATTTTCTACATAATAATTAATGGTGATAAAGTGAACGATGAAAAAAATTTACCAGTTGCTCCAATTATTGCACTTTCAATATCAACTATTATTTTGTTTGCTGCGATAATATATTTGATAGTAAAAATAATATTATTATTTATTTAGATATTAAAGATTTTTTACATGTATTAGCATATAAAAAATCTTTTTTCTTTTCTTCAAAATACTTTACATTTTATTTTAAAAGTGATATTATTTAGAAGTAGTTCACAAAGTGAACAAAAAAGGAGTAAATTATGATTGAAGAAAAATTACTTAATGCATGGCTTAATATGTCATTATGTATTAAAGGAAATAGAGTTCTAAATAATATTTCATTTAATGAGATGTCTATATTTAATGCACTTATAGATGCAGAAAAAAAACATATTTCGTTATCTTTTAAAGAATTATGTGATCATACTAAAATGTTAAAATCTCAATTAAATAGAGTATTGAAGAATATGCTTGAAAAAAAGTATATAAAAAGTATGATATCTAAAAGTGATAAGAGAAGCGTCTTATATTATATAAATGACTATGGAAAAGAAATTTATGAAAAAGAACATAGTAAGGTTTTAATGATTATCGATTTAGTAATTGATAATATGGGTGAAAATAATGTATTACAATTAACAAATTTAATGTGTGATGCAACAAATATTGTAAATAAATATATGGAGAAAAATAATGAATATAATATATAAGCTATATTGCCGAACATTTCAATTCTGTTTAAAGCTTGCATTACCATTTTTGCCGTACAAAAATCCTATTATTTTAAATAATATTTTGGATGTAGGCGATGAATTGATAAAAAATAATAAAAAAAATCCAATAATAATTGTAGACAAGATAATATATGAATTAGGACTAGTAAAATCATTAGAGGATAAACTAAAAGAATTAAACTATAAATATTCTATTTTTACTAATGTTGTTGTTAATCCAACTACTAATAGTGTAGAAAAAGCATTAATGCTATATAAAGCTAATAGCTGTGATTCAATAATAGCTATTGGTGGTGGTTCAGCTATTGATTTAGCAAAAGGAATGGGTGCTTTAATAGCAAAAAAGAATAAAACATTGAGTCAATTAAAGGGAATTTTACATATAAGAAAAAAAATACCGTTATTATTTGCAATACCTACAACTGCAGGTACTGGTAGTGAAACGACACTTGCTTGTGTAATAGTTGACAGTGAAACTAGACACAAATATGCGATAAATGATTTTCCACTTATACCTAAATACGCAGTATTAGATGCAAATATGGCAATGACATTACCACAAAATTTAGTTGCTACAACAGGTATGGATGCATTAACACATGCAATAGAAGCATATATAGGAAAAAGTGGAAATAAAAATACAAGAAAAGATGCTAAACAAGCAATCAAGCTTATTTTTTCCAATATAGAAAAATCATATTTTGATACTGATATTGAAGCAAGAAAAAATATGCTATATGCTTCACATCTAGCAGGTCGTGCTTTTTCAAAAGCATATGTTGGTAATGTTCATTCAATTGCGCATTCTTTAGGAGGAAAATACAATCTACCACATGGATTATGCAATGCAGTTATTTTGCCATATGTTTTAAAGGAATATGGTAAAAGTATATATAAAAAAATTAAACAAATATCACTTTATTGTGGCTTTGTTGATGATAATGTATCATTAGAGGATACATATAATTTATTTATAAATAAGATAATAGATTTAAATAAAAAAATGAATATTCCTAATCATTTACCAATAAATGGGGCAGATATTGATGAAATGGTAAATTATGCATATAAAGAAACAAATCCATTATATCCGGTACCAGAATTGTGGAATAAGGAAAAATTTAAAAAGATTTATATGCTTGTTGGTGATATAAATGAAAAAAGAAATAATTAATATATTAAACAAACAAAGAAAATACTTTAAAGACAATAACACATTTAGCTATAATGTAAGAAAAGCATATCTTAAAAAAATGTATTTATACATCAAAGAACATGAGGATGAAATAACTGAGGCATTGTATTTGGATTTAGGAAAATCAAAAACAGAAAGCTATATGGCTGAAATTGGAATGGTATTAAATGAAATAGGGCATTTAATAAAGCATTTAAGAAAATATATGAAGCCTAAAAGATGTAAAACTCCATTAGCACAATATGTTTCAAAAAGCTTTCAGCTACCAATGCCATATGGTAATGTCTTAATTATGAGTCCCTGGAATTATCCCTTTTTACTTTCGATTGACCCACTATGTGAGGCTTTAGCAGCAGGTAATACCGTTATTTTGAAAACAAGTGAATATTCAAAAAATACTAGTAATGTTATAAAAAAACTTGTTGATGATATTTTTCCAAATGAATTAGTTTATGTTGTTTTTGGAGGATACGAAGAAAATCAAATATTATTAGAACAAAAATTTGATTACATATTTTTTACAGGAAGTAAAGGAGTTGGAAAAATAGTATATGAAACTGCAGCAAGAACATTAACTCCTGTAACATTAGAGCTTGGTGGTAAAAGCCCATGTATTATAGACGAAAAATGTAATGTAAAGCTAGCTGCAAAAAGAATAGCATGGGGAAAATTTTTAAATTTAGGACAAACCTGTGTTTCGCCAGATTATGTATTTTGTAATGAAAAAGTTTATGATAAATTCGTATTATGCTTGCAAAATGAAATTATAAAGCAGTATGGTGAAAATCCATTATCAAATCCTAATTATGGTAAAATAATAAATCAAAGACATTTTGCAAGATTATTAGGATATTTTGATGAATCAAATATTCTTTTTGGTGGGAAATATGATGAAGATAAATTAAAAATAGAACCAACATTATTAAAGAATATTGATTATAATCATAGAATAATGAAAGAAGAAATTTTTGGTCCAATATTACCAATAATCAAATATTCATCGCTTATTGATGTAGTTGAATATATTAATTCTAATGAAACACCTTTAGCTTTATATATTTTTTCTAAAAATAGACATAATATTAATTATGTTACAAATTATTCTGCCTTTGGAGGTGGATGCGTAAATGATGTTGTAATTCATCTAGCAACAACAAATATGAGTTTTGGTGGTTTTAAAGAAAGCGGAATTGGAAGCTATCATGGTAAAAAAGGCTTTGACACTTTTTCACACTACAAGAGCATAGTAGATAAAAAAACATGGATTGATTTACCTATGAGATATCAACCTTATAATAGTTTTTTTGATAGATTGATACATTTCTTTATGAAATAATAGTGATATAAAAATATTATTAACTTATTCAAGTACTATTATGAGTAAGTTTTTATCAAAATTATTCATACTTTATATATTATATAGATAAAAAAATAAATAATGGTATAATAATATTAATTGTTGGAGGTTAATATGTATAGAGGAAAAGTGATAATTATTGGGGCAGGAAGTGTAGGAACAGCTATAGCATATTCTATGGTGAATCAGTGTGTATGTCAGGATATTGTTATAATTGATATTAATAAAGATAAAGCCTATGCTGAAAGCTTAGATATGATGCATTCAATTGAATTTATGAGTACAAAGACATCAGTTAAAGAAGGAGATTACAGTGATTGTAGTGATGCAGATATTATAGTTATTTCTGCTGCAAGCCCTATGCCTAAAGATAGTAATGATAGAATGAAGTTTTTAAATATGAATATTTCTATTGTTAAGGATGTAGTGGTAAATGTTATGCAGAATAATTTTAAAGGTATTTTTCTGGTTGTAACAAATCCAGTAGATATAATGACTTATTATGTTTGGAAATATTCAGGTCTTCCTTCAAATCGTGTTATTGGAAGTGGGACAACCTTAGATACCGCAAGATTACACTATTATATTGCGAAAACAATTGATGTAGATCCTAGAAGCATCAATGCATATATTATTGGTGAGCATGGTGACACTGAGATGGTTGCTTGGTCAACTGCTACAATTGGTGGTAAGGATATAAAAAGTGTATTTGCTGATAATAAGGATCGTATTGGAGAAGACCCATATAATAATTTTTTAAAGCAAACATCCTATGGTGGATGGGATATATTCAGTAAAAAAGGAAATACATCATTTGGTATTGCCGCATCTGTCACAGGTATTTTAAAGTCAATTCTTTTTGATGAAAATCGCATTTATCCTATTTCAGTATACCTAAATGGTGAATATAATATTAATGATGTTTATGTAAGTGTGCCAACTATTATTAATTCAAATGGTGCAAAGGAAATAGTTGAATTACATTTAACTGATAGTGAATATGAAGAATTTAAAAAATCATGTAATAAATTAAAATCAAAATATAAAGAATTCAATAATTAAATATTTATGTTGTAATAAAAAAAGGCTTGATTGTAAAATCAAGCCATTAATTTTATAACTGGTGGACCCTTGGAGACTCGAACTCCAGACCCACTGATTAAGAGTCAGTTGCTCTACCAACTGAGCTAAGGGTCCAAAAAAATATTAATATAACTGGTGGACCCTTGGAGACTCGAACTCCAGACCCACTGATTAAGAGTCAGTTGCTCTACCAACTGAGCTAAGGGTCCATGTATAAGATTAAGCAATTATGTTTCTCATAACTGCACTAACAATTATATCAAAATAAAAAATATTGTCAACAAAAAATTTTTAAAATAATTGATGTAGTTAATTATTAATGTTATTTTTTTCTTTTATAGTAAAAAAATAGTATTTATTGAATAGTATTTAATGTATTCTAAATTATTAATTTTATGTTTTGAAAAAAATTCGAAAAAAAACTCAAAAAATTTAGAATTTTAGATAATCGGTAAAAAAATTTCTAAAAGTATTGAAAAATAAAATAATTATTTATATAATTTACTTGCAAATTGAGGCGATAAATATATGAAAATTAATAGTTTTTCTTTTGGTGATGATTATTTCAATGAGGATGATTTTTTTAGATTGATAGTAGATGATAAAAGCGTAATCTTTATTGCAAATGATTTTTCTTCACCTATAAAATTTGTATACAATTCTTTTGAAGAGATTGGTCTTTTTGGTATTACTTCAATTGAAGATATTTTAAGTAAAATTGATACTAAAAGTGAAATCGCATCTGTAATTGGTATACAGGCATATTTAGATGATATTTGGAAAAAACTTAAAAGTGATGAAAGTATATCTAAAATATATTTACCTTTGAAGATTAATGAAGAGACAAAGGTATATTGTATGAAGATATCAAAAATAAAAGTTAATGATAATTATAAATATATGTGTTATATTAAATATGATGATGATACAATTTTAGATTTAGAAAGATTATATTCTAATTCTTACAAGGATTCATTGACTTTTTTGTTTAATCGTAATGCCCTAATGATTCATAATAAAAATCCAGAGGATAGTCATTTTTATGGTTTTATGGATTTAGATGGCTTTAAGGAGATTAATGATAATTTTTCACATCATATTGGTAACTTGTTATTAACTGAAATAGGTAAAAAGCTTATTTCAATTTCTAATGAAAATGTAATTTTTTATAGATATGGTGGAGATGAATTTGTTTTCATGACAGTAAATTACTCTGAAAAAGATACTTTAGAATATGCTGATAAAATTAGAAATGCAATACAATCTATTGATTTTAATGGGATAAAACCATCATTTTCAATAGGAATATCAGAATATAAAATGGATTATGGCTATACTAATTTTGAGGCATTGAAAATTGCTGATTTAGCAATGTACAAATCAAAATATTCAGGCAAGAATAAGATTTCCTATATTAATAAGGAAGAAGCATCTAAAATCCTTAAGGATGGAAATATTGATGAAATATTAAATGAATATAGCAAAAATAGAAGAAAGTGCTATAGTTAAACTCACATTTTTGTGAGTTTTTTTCATATTATATACTAGGTGAGTGTATGAAAATAAACACGTTATTAAAAAAAGTTGATCTAATGCCACTAAAAAATAATCATCAAGTTTTTATGCTTACAGATGATAGTAAAGCTTGTATTTTAAATTCTGTCTTTATAGCAATAAAAGGAAATACAATTGATGGACACAGTAAAATTAATGAAGCAATTACAAATGGTGCTAAAACAATAATATTAGAAGATAGTGTAGATGAAAAAAAGGGTATTAATTATTTATACGTAGAATCAACAAAAAAAATTCTTCCTAAGCTGTTTTACAATTTATATAAAAAGCAAATAAAAAAATTGAATTTTATAGGAATAATTGGGACTAATGGAAAAACATCTGTATCAACAATTCTATATAGATTTTTAAATAGTACTAATGAGCATGCAATGCTAATAGGTTCAAATGGATGTGATTCTAGTGACTTCCATTCTAATCATGATAATACAACTCCATCAACAGCTAAATTATATTCATATTTTATGTATGCATACCGAAAAAAAATAAAGAACATAATAATGGAAATATCAAGCATATCAATTGCTGAGCAAAGAGTAGCATATATAAATTATAATACATTAATATTTACAAATTTTAGTGAAGATCATTTAGATTATCATAAAACAATGGAGGAATATTTTTATACAAAGCTTATACCATTTATTAATATAGGAGAAAATGGATTATGTATTATTAATAATGATGATAAAAAAGCAGAAATAATAAAAAAATACACAAAAGCTAAGGTTATAACTTATGGAATAGATAATAATGCTGATTTTTTTGCAAGCATTATTAAATTAACATTAAAAGAAACTTCATTTTCTGTAAATGGAATATATTATTCAACTTTACTATTTGGGAAAATGAATATTTACAATATTTTACCACTTATATGTTATTTGAAATATAAAAAAATTTCAAATGATCAAGAAATAAATTATTTTATTCAGTCTTTATCTGCTGTTAATGGAAGAGCTAATATTTATACAATAAATAATAGATTTATAATTATTGATTATGCACATACAGAATATGCAACACAAACTATAATATCAGAAATTAGGAATATAACAGGAAAGATTCCATATGTCATCTTAGGGTGTGGGGGAAATAGAGAAAAAGAAAAAAGAGGAAAAATCGGTCATTTGCTATCTACTATTGGATGTATTCCACTATTAACAAATGATAATCCTCGTAATGAGGATCCTCTTTCTATAATAAATGATATTAATTCAGGTGCAGAATATTATATTCCATATGTTTTAGATAGAAAAGAAGCAATATATGAAGTTTATTCTAAAATGAAAGAAAATGATGTTTTGTTGATTTTAGGAAAGGGTTCGGAGCAATATATGGAAATTATGGATAAAAAAATAAGATACAATGATTTATCAGTTATAAAGGAATTAGAACAAAAAATTTAGAATATTATTAATTAGGTGATCTAATTGAAGCTAACAATTTTAGCATTATTATCTACTTTTTGTTATATTTTTTATATTAGATATTTTTCGAAAATGAAACAATATGAGCGACAGCTTGGTCTTGAATCACATAAAAAGAAGAATGGAACAATAACGGCAGGAGGTTTATTTTTTGCCTTTCTGCCTTTTTGTTTTTGTAATTATACAAGCAAAGTAATTCCAATTGTTTTATGCAGTGGTTTATTTGCAATATTAGGATTTATTGATGATTTTTTCATTATAAAATTTAAAAAAAATGATGGTATTCCTGCAAATTTGAAATTATTATTTCAAGTAATTATTTCGGCAATTGCTTTCTATTTTTATTTAAAACTCGACATGCCAACAAGTATTAGCTTTTTTGGATATGATATTAATATTAAATGGGTATATGGTATGTTAATATTGTTTATCCTTGTTGCTTCAACAAATGCCTTTAATTTAACAGATGGTATTGATGGATTATGTGGTGGTATTTCCTTATTAATGGGAATTCCTTTTTATTTTGTGGCAATATTAAAAGGTGAATATGAAATTTCATTTATAATTCTTTCTTTAGAAATAACCTTGTTTGTTTTTTGGTGTTTTAATTTTCCTAAGGCATATTTATTTATGGGTGATACTGGTTCATTATTTTTAGGAGCATTTTATGCAATGGTAGGAATAATTCTAAATGAATTATCAATGTTTTTTGTTTTAGCATTGCCATATGTATTTGAAACTTTATCAGTAATTATTCAGGTATTATATTTCAAATTAACAAAAGGAAAAAGATTTTTCAAAATGGCACCTTTTCATCATCATTTAGAAGAAAAAGGATATTCTGAGCTTAAGATTGATTTGATTTTTTATATGATTGAATTATTTTTAATTCTAATTGTTTACTTCTTCAAAATATATTAGCCCATATAATATTTATAATATCTAATATAATAAAAGTGAAAGTATTGAATTTTTATTTTTATTGGAAGTGGTAGCTATAGAATTATTTTTAGGAATAATTTTACCTTTTATAGGAACAGCCTTAGGCTCAGCAATGGTTTTTCTTATAAAGAGTAAAATTAATGCAAAAATTGAAAAAATATTACTTGGCTTTGCATCTGGGGTGATGATTGCAGCATCAATATGGTCACTTTTATTACCTTCGATTGAAATGGCTATAAAACAAAGCATCATTCCATTTGTTCCTGCATCAGTAGGC
>JALEQD010000205.1 GCA_022768655.1 Anaeroplasma sp. | reverse complement strand
CACTCCTCGTCATTACAACCAGCTCCCTTCCACTTTCCCCGCGTATTCCTCCAACTCCTTATATCCCCATTCTTCTGCCTGCACTCTAAGTGCCTGCTCCGTAATCTGAAGCTCGCTTTCCCCACTTACTTCAACCACCGGAAGGACACCTTCCCTTAGGACATAATTTAAGGCCAGTGCCTCCTTGTGCACTCCATATTTTGAAGAAAGCCCATCCAGCTTTTCATGCAGACCAACAAGACCGGACAGAATCTCCTTTTTCTTGCCGCCATACAGCTTCATCTGTTCGGCAAAATGATACATCGACTGCTCCGTTCCATCAAAAACCCCCTGTTCCAGAACGAAATATCCAAAAAAAGCAGCCTCATTTTCCTGGCACCAGGACAGGATTCCCTCTCTTTTTACCTTCTGGTACAACAGGCTGAAATGATCCTGGACAGCCGCAAGCTTAAGTCCTTCTTTTTCCAGCAGCTTCTGTGCCTGGCAGATTTGTTCCAGGCTGTGGTTTGCAACACCGATATGCCTGATTTTTCCTTCTTTTACCAAGGGAACCACTGCCTTTATCCATTTTCTAACATTGGATGCGTTGTGTATCCAGTAAATATCCATACAGTCCTTGCAAAGGTGCTTCCTGCTTTCCTCAAATACCTTATACAGCCGTTTTTTCGCCTCCATGCCCCGGGGTGTATATTTGGTGGAAACACTTACTTTCTGCAGGGTTTTTTGCTGCAGCTGTCCAAGAATTTTCTCAGAAGCTCCATCTCCATAAATTGCTGCGGTATCCCAAAGCGTATATCCCAGTTCCACTCCCTTACGGAATACCTCTTCTGCCTTTTCGATTCCTACATTTTTCTCCTGTGTTTTCCCAAAGATCTTTCCAATCAATGCATTCTTAGAATGCGTGGCGTCGTCCCAGCCGCTGGTTCCAAGTGCAATGGCTGGAAATGTTTCTCCCTCTAGCACAACGTACTGCAAATCAGCTCCACCTTTCCAGTTCTTCTTTCTATGCCAAAAAGACTGTATGCAATATGGTTAAAGCCCCTTTTTATGCATACAGTCTTAATCATTCTGCAAACGTAACTATACGATATCACTTTCTCACAGTTACTTTCTGAGTATCGCAACGGCGATTCCTTACCAGTTCATATTCAATATGAGCGAAATCAAAATGAATGCAATCGCAAGCACCCTAGTTCCCTTCTGCAGTCCGCCTTCCATGGAACGTCCCTTATTCTTTCCCCAGTAGCTCTCAGCCGCACCGCTGATGGCACCAAGTCCAGCCTGCTTTCCTTCCTGCATCAGGACGACAACAATAAGTGCGATACATACGATAATATATATAATCGTAACAATTGTTCTCAAAACTGCCACTCTCTTACACCTCCTATACAAAAAATGCACCAACGAATAAATACTACCACATTTTTTCTATAAATGCAAGAGATTTTTATTTTTTC
>JALEQD010000204.1 GCA_022768655.1 Anaeroplasma sp. | reverse complement strand
CCGGGATGTCATCAAAGCCCGCAACCGCTATTTCCTGTGGAACCCGTATGCCTTCATCCTGTAAAAAATTCATCAGTTCAATCGCATAAACGTCAGAAGCTGCAAAGACAGCCTGATAGCTGCGATACAGTTCCAGATGCTTCTTATAATGTAAAAGCCGTTCCTTCTTCGCCATTGGAATCTGGTGAATCCGGTAATTTTCCAAAAGAAGCCCTTCCTCCCCAAGAGCCTTACAAAGTCCCTGAAACCGTTCCATATCCATGCAGACTTCATTGTCCGCAAGGAAAAGGATTTTTTTATATCCCCTGGAAATGAGGTATTTCCCCATCAGATAACCGCCGTTGATATTATCCACGGCAATGTTGGCAAAATTCCCCTCCGAGGTACGGTTATCCTCGAAAAATCCATCGTAGACCACAAATGGAATGTGCATGGAATCCCTAAGCTTCTCATAATCTTCCCCGCAAAATCCTAAAAGCACCAGTCCCACCATGTTCCACATGGAAGCATAGCGGACAATTTCCTCCACCTGGTTCGTGCAGCGAAGCATCATGTAACAGCTATGTTTCGAAATCTCCTTCTGCAGGCAGTCCAGGGAATTCGTGACAAAGGGGTCAGTAAGCACCCGCCCCTCGTATTTGCTGTTTTCATTTACCACGACACCAATCAGATGCGAGTTATTCTGTGCCAGGAGAATTCCTGCCATGCTTGGGATATAATTGCGCTTTTCTAAAAGCTCCTGTACCCGCTTCACGGTCTCCGCACTGATTTTCTTCGTCTTTCCATGGATGACATTCGAAACCGTTGCTGTGCTTAGTCCCAGCTCATCTGCAATATCCACAATCCTTACACGCCGTTCCTCCATAGATACTCCTGTCGTCCCTGTTTTATCTCTCCAACCGTTGGCCACACCAGCCCTGCGATAAAACCTGACATCCTTCCCTATTTCTCCAAAAGCCTTTCCCGGCACACATCCAGAATCACATCCGCCACCTCATCCTTCGTCATGAGCGGATATTCCTTTTTGCCTTCCCCGGAAAAAATGGTAATCTTATTCGTATCCGTCTGGAAACCTGCCCCGGCATCTTTTAAATTATTTGCCACGATGAGGTCCAGGTTCTTAGACAAAAGTTTTTTTCTGGAATTTTCTTCCATATTTTCCGTTTCCATGGAAAAACCGCAAAGCACCTGGCCTTCTTTTCGGTTCTGTCCTAGTTCCTTTAAAATATCTTTTGTCCGCACGAGCGGAATGCTCATATCGCCGTCTTTTTTCTTGGTCTTTTCTGTCGCAACTTCCTTCGGCGTGTAATCCGCAACAGCAGCAGCCTTAATGATGATGTCCATCATTTCTGCACGGCTGGTGACTGCCTGATAC
>JALEQD010000081.1 GCA_022768655.1 Anaeroplasma sp. | reverse complement strand
CATCTGCATCATCAATCTTAACAGTAACCTCTAATAAGAATTCAAAGTTAGAAGTTACAAGCTCATCTTGATAATAAACTTCTACTACTAAATTAATACCATTATTTGAATAATAATAGCCTCTATTTGAACCCTTAGTTTCAATATTACCAACAAATCTATACTTACCATCTAAAGTATTAGAAATTACAGGATAAACTAAACTATCTGGTTCATTCTTATTGAATACATCGAAATTGTAAATATAACTATTTCCAGTATATTCATATACGATTGTATCTGAAGAAATTGTAACTTGAGCCTTCTTTATTTCTATAACAACTGGCTCAAATGACATATTTGAGTAATTCTTAGCATTAGTAACCTTAACCTGTGCAAAGTATCTACCAGCATTAACTGGCGCACTTGCAAGTGGATTACTTAATGCTGTATCAGTAATGTCATAATAATAAACATTACTATCACCATCAGTGATTACTTCATAAGATAAATCGAATGATAATGAATCATAAACCTTTGATAATTCATTTTCATCTACTGTTAATACAGAATCTATTTTTTGTATTATAACAACTGAATTCTTCTTTGTCACCTTATAATTTTGAGATTCAAATACTGTGATTTCTAAGTTATAAGATCCAGCTTCTGAAATAGAATACATTGGATTTAATCTAGATACATCATCAATTGAGTAATACTTATATGTAACCTCATAAATACCATCATAATTATTGATTCTTATTTCTGGTTTATATTCTAAACCATTATAATCAACAACAGCTTTTGAAATAACTTCAATATCATAGCTAATTTTTTCAATTGAAATAGTAATTGTACCTTCAATTGTCTCATAGCCTTCTCCTATAATCTTATATCCAACATGATAGTTTCCGGCATTTACGTAAATTGGTGCTTGATCAGTCCACTTTCCATTACCGTTATATAATATTGTACAGCCTTCTGATGCAGTGCCTATTACACTATGAGGTTGTCCATCATATGTGTATGTTATAACACCATTATTTGCGTTTTCAAAGCTGTATTCTATCATCTTCTTATGAACAGAAATGAATGCGTTAATGTCTACATAATAACAGCTTGATACATCAGTTCCATCAGGAGAGATAGCACTAATAACTGTGCAATCAAAATCAGTATTCTTGTAAACCTTTAATTCAATTGGTTCATCTTCTGATTTTCTTACTGCTAATAATAATGTCAATACATCATATGTACCATCATCATATTTAACGTAACCGAAAATGTTATTATAAGTTCCATCAGATGTAAATGTGAAGCTTATCTCATCTTGATATTCAACATAAGGATTTTCATAAATTACCTCTACACGTCTAGGCATGATTTCCATTACCGCAACAGAGTTAATATTATATAAGCCATCAGATGTAGGTAAAACAGCTCTTAGATAGTATTTACCAACATATACTGCCTCAGTAATTTCGATTGTTCTTGCCTCATCCTTATAGATCTTAACATCTAGATTGATTCTATCTTCTATACCATTGATGTAGGCAGTTGAAACATGTGGCTTACCATCATATGTAAATGTGAAGTTTTCCCATTGAACTACTGCAGTTCTAGAAATTATTTCGAATGTAAAGGCCTTTGATGTTTCATTATAATCATTATTCTTTGCTACTGTAACCACAACAACATACTTACCTAAAGTAGATGGATTATCAATTGCTTCCTTTCCATCTATTACACTATTAGTATCAAAATCATAATCATCATAATTGTAATACTTAAATGATATAGCATCCTTATTTGAAGTGTATGTATATACCTTAGGATCTAATACACTCTTACCAGTATACATTTGATTATGATAATTTTCATCAATACTAATATTCGCATCAGTTGGAGTGATCTTGAAATCATAAGTAAATTCAAATGCTTTAATATTATCATTGCCTTCAAAATATACTTTAACCTTATAATCACCAACACGTGCTGCTTGAGAAACTCTAGCACCATATTTGTTATAGTATTCTACTTTAACATCAGATACAGTAACTGGATTTTCAAAATCAGTGTCATTAATACTATATAATTTATATTCAAAATTATATGATTTCTGATCGAATTCTTTATCGATATTATCATTATGCTTTAATGTTAATTCTAATTCTTTGATTTCGAATTCAATTGTACCAATTGTATTTTCATAGTTTCTAGCAGAAAGAGTAAATGAAATTGATTGTTTAATAACATTTTGTGATGAAATTGGTGTAGTTGTAACTAAACCTTCAGAATAATAAATTATAGATACATTCTTAACTGAAGATTCTACTAGGGCTTTATGAATATTACCATCATATGTATATGAAACCTTATATACATTAGCCTCACTATCATAAACACCATCTACTACTGTAAAATCAATGCTTGGATATTTGATAGTTACAAAAATATGCTCTATCACTAAATCAACACTATTTGTTACATTAATTCCATTATGATAAATCTTATAACCTTCATAATTGAAATTCTCAATGTTATTGTATTGTCCTAATGAAGATAGCTTAGTTGAAATTAAACCGTCGATAACAAATCTATCATTATTGTTATAATCATTTAAGTTCTTACTCCAAGCTTCGCCTGTGTAATTCATAACATCATTGATACTTAATGATATTTTTGCTTTAACAATTTCATATTCAATAATATTATCACTTGTCATTACATAATTAGCATCATTATTTGCCATTACAACATAACCCTTTTGAGTACCAACACTAATTAAATCATTATCATCAAATGGAGTTACCATTAATGAAACTTTCGGATAATTAGAAGATGCTATATTAGGGAATACTACATCACCAGTAAATGTTACCTTTTGGTTTGTTAAATCACCAAGATTAATTGTTGCAGGAGTAATTCTAAACTCTTTAGTTACTGTACCAGCATCTGTGTAATTATCACTAGCAATTTCAGCAACCAAATAATATGTACCAACATTTGTAGGTATATCAATTGGATTTCTATTTTCATCTAAGAATGAATATGTTGCTCCATTTGATGAATTTACCTTAATATCAGTAGTATCATATGGATTACCTGTATATACCTTATCTAAATTTTCAGTAATAATATTTGCTGAAACTTTACTAATAGTACCATTAAATGAATTAATAGTAATATTTAGATTATCAGAAATATTAACATCATTTGAATACATTCTAATTGATTTATCAGTCAAGTTCTCTTTTGTAAATGATGCGCTAGTACCATTTAAATTATTAAGCTTATATTCGATTACTAGTTTTAATGAAACA
>JALEQD010000056.1 GCA_022768655.1 Anaeroplasma sp. | reverse complement strand
GCAAAGATAATACTTAATTGCGATGTTAACGAGCTTAATTTGCCTTTATGCATTTATTATTTTGATAAATATAATTTAGATGATGTTATTTTAGAAAATGTTATATTTATTGATTATCAAAATATTCATGCTTATATTACTGTAGAAGATATACTTGCTATTATGCCTGATACATCACTTAAAGATGGATTTAGTGTTTCAAGTATTATTGATACAATTTTATCTTTGGATTTATCAAAATTAGTAGAGGATTATTCTTTTGAAGAAAATAATATTAATTTAGGAATTAATTTAGATCAATTTAATTTGGATTTAAAAAATCTAATTGATACTACTAAGAAAATATCAATTTCTATAAAATCTATTGATAATTGTTTATCAATTAGTTCTAATGAATTATTTAATCTTGATTTGAAAATTAATTCATTTGAATTTGAATCTATTAGTCTATTAGATTGTAGTTATGTATCCTTATCAAATATTATTAATGAGGTTTATCCTTTAATATCAATGATAAATAATGATAGTATTAGAATTAATATATCTGGAAATATTGATATTTCTGGATTGTTGAATGTTTCTGATATTGATATGAAAGCTAATATTTCTGGTTATATTGATTTATTATTAATTGATAATCAATATGTAATTTCTGGAAATCTTGCTTTAGATGTTATAGATATAAGTGCAAATATTGAATTTATTTATATTAAAGATTCTATATATTTAACTTTAGGTGAAATAACTATTGGATTGAATGTTAATGAATTATCTTCATTGATTGAAGAAATCTCTTTAATATTTGGTATATCAAGTGATGAAGCTTCAAAAATAAGTGATTCTAATGATATGATAAATAACATTTTGAAATCAATTGTTATTCTAAATGAATCTACTATTCAATTATCATTAGGTGATTTAATTGATAAATTATCTTTAATATCAATAGTCTTCTTACAAACTGAGAATGATGGAATATCACTTAATATAAATGCATCAAATGATTCTATTTCTTATATTGATGCTGATATATCAATCAATAAGCTAGAAGATACTTATGATGTTATTGAGCCTAGTGATTATATAAATAAGGATCAGATTATTACTTTATGCAAATATATTGGCAGTGTTGTTGATTTATTCAAATCAAAATGCTTTAAATTGTCATTGGGTAGCAAGGATTCTCCTATGCTAGTTTATAAAAACAATTCAATAAATTACAAAATATATGCTGATATAGAAATGGATTTTGTAGATTCATTTAATGTTAAATTGATATTAAAAATAACTGAACATGATGGAAAAGCATTAGTATCTACACATGATTTAAGTATTATTATCAAGGATAATATGGTTTATGCAGTATATGGTAATGCTAATGATGATGCAAAAACATTAAAGGTTTATTCTACTTTAGAAAGTATAGAAGGAATTATTGCTTCAATAGTTGAAGCATCTGGCTTAGATTTATCATTTATGAATGATATTATTGATTTTTCACAATATTTATCTGAAGAATTAAAATATGTTGATTTTACTCAAATTAGAAGATTAATTGGTAGATTAATTCCTTCTAGTGAAAATAATGAATTAGATATTAATTTAAATTTATGTAATTTATTAAAACAAGTATTTATTTCAGATGAATTGATTTCAGTATCTATTTTCACAAAAGAATTTATGGACTATACTCCAGAAGGTGATTATATACAATTATCACTATCTAGAGTTAATGAGAATGATTTACCTAAAATAGAAATTGAGAATATTTATACTGCATATGATAAAGCTCAAAATAAATGGAGTGCAATCAAGAATATTTCAATTTCATTAAATGATTATGCATCAATTGAAGCTCCAACCTCACTTGATGGATATTATGATATAACAAGTGTTAAGGATTTGATTGATGGTCTATTAGTTACAGCAAATCAACCTAATTTCTTAATAACTGGTACAGTTGCATTAAATGTAAAATTAGGTATCATTTCATACACAGCCAAGGTCCCTGTTAGCTTGATGGTTGAGGTTGATGAAAATGGTATGCCAATAATACTTGCTCATTTTAATATGACAAATTTAGATGCACTTGCTTCAACAATTATTTCAGCAAAGAATTCATACATATTATATAAAGATAATTACGTTTATATAGATAGATATGATTCAAAGAATCACTATCAATTAAAGGTTCATTATGAAACATTCTTATCTGATTTAGTTTATTATTTGATGGAATATGCTTTAGGTATGTCAGATTCGATTGTAGGATTGATGACTGGTTCAAAAACGTCAAGTGAAAATATTGATGCTAGTAAGATAATTAGAGAATTTAGCTATGAATTTGATGAGATTAATGAAATTAAAAAGTTTAACTTCTCAGTTGATATGGAAGAAGCAACTAAAAACTCTGATTTAGGTATTCTTTCTGCAAGCTTATCTTTA
>JALEQD010000167.1 GCA_022768655.1 Anaeroplasma sp. | reverse complement strand
CGACGGAACGCTGCTGACCGATGACAAGCGTATCCTTGATAAGGATATGGCGGCGATAGAGCGCTTCCGTGCGGGCGGCGGCATTTTTACGATGGCGACGGGACGCGGGTATTCAATGGCGCGCTCTGTTGCACAGAAGCTGGCGCTGGACGCTCCCGCGGTGTTGTTCAACGGTGCGGCGGTGTTCGACTTCGCACAGGACAAATTCCTCTGGCGCTGCGATATCGGCGGCAGGGCTGCCGACATCATAAACCGCGTTGCGGCGCGCTTTCCCGATGTCGGGGTGGAGGTGCTGCGCGAGCATTCGGTGTACGTTCCGTTCCTGAATGAAACGGAGCAGTGGCATCTGGATCTCGAGGGAGTAAAGGCGGAATTCTGCCCGCTCCCGGAGATACCGACCGACGGCTGGCTCAAGGTGTTGTTCGCCTATCCTACCGAGAAGATGGACGCGCTTGAGCAGTATGTCGAAAATGAGCCTGCGCTTGGCGGGGTGCAGTGGCTGCGCTCGGCGCCGATGTTTTTCGAGTGCCTCCCCGAGGGGATAGATAAGGCGGCGGGCTTTCGCGAGCTTATCCGCGTTATCGGCGCGGAGGACAGGTTCACCGTTGCGGCGGGGGATTTCATGAACGACACGCATATGATAAAGGAAGCGGATCTTGGCGCGGCGGTGGCGAGCGCGCAGCCGTCCGTCAAGGCGGCGGCGGATATTATCGTCTGCGACAACAACAGCGGCGCAATGGCTGAGATAATCGACCGTATCGAAAGGCTGTGACAATTGTCCGAGCCGTTGTCGTTTAGTTCGCGGGCTGAAATACCTGATAAACGGCTGCCGTAAAAACGGATTATTCGGCGGGAAACCGCTTGATATAACAGAAAAAATCGAGCGAAAAGCTCATAAAACCATAGGAGGTCTATAATGGACGATAAACTGAAAAAGCAGCTTGAAATAGCTGCAACAAAGGTCAGAATGGGCGTTATCGAGGGCGTTCACAGCGCCAAGGCGGGTCACCCCGGCGGCTCCCTTTCCATCGCCGATACGCTGACAT
>JALEQD010000029.1 GCA_022768655.1 Anaeroplasma sp. | reverse complement strand
ATATTAGTCCACCTTGTGGCGTTCCTTTATCACTCTCGTAGTATTTTAAATCTTAGACAATTCCACTTTTAAGAAATCTTACGATCCCATTGTTAAAATAAAAAAGAAAAAGTATAGATCATTATAAAATATATTAAATTTCAGATACTGTAAAAATATGATTATAGCAAAAATGTCATATATACAGGTAAGTATATATAATTGTTATCTTTTGTATAGTTTTTAGAATAAATAACATACTTCTTACCAATATATTGATGATATTTATTTGTGAATGCATCTAAGCTTGCATGACTTTTATAATTAGAAGATTTAACTTCAATTGGATATATCTTTCTACCATCTGCAATAACAAAATCTATAGAATGTAAATTAGTGCTACCCTCCTTATAGAATGTATTATATTTCAATATATGACCATTTGCAGCTAACATTTGCGCAACAATGTTTTCAAATAAAAATCCTTCATCTAAAGATAACTTATCTAATATTATAGATTTATATAAGGGATTACCTAAATATGGTGTTGACATGAACATTTTACTTATTAACAATCCAGTATCACCCGAATAAACCTTAAGATTTGACATGTCAAATCCTAAAGATAACGTAGGATCTATATTCTTAATTTCATATGCCACATTTACTATTTTAGATTTTTCTAATTCTTTAACATTATTTAAGCATGTATATAACTTTGTATTTTTGGAAAATGAGCTTGCAGTTATTTCAAATGTATGATTACTAAACATTGATTGAATATTATCATAAATAATTAAAGGGGTAACAGATGATCCTACTCTAGAAATTTTTTCTAAGTCCTCTCTATATAAATTAATAATATCTTTTTTTATTTTATCAACTAATTCAAAATCTCTGGTTTCAATGTATGCAGCTACTGCCTGAGGCATACCACCAACAGCCATGTATGTTCTAAATAAATTCATAGCCTTCTTATGAATTATTTCATGCAATGGTTTTTCTTTATTAAAATGCTCTCTTATGACATTTAGCATTTCTTCTTCATTTAAAGCAATCAAAAATTCATCAAATGTCATTGGATACATTTGAATCTTTTCTTCTTCTGACGGAATTACTATTTTTGAAGAATTTTTCTTTATTGAAATTAAAGAGCCTGTTTCAATAAAATCATATCTACCATCTGCAACCAAGTGCTTAATCATTTCTCTAGCGTTAATATTTTTTTGAATCTCATCAAAAATAATTAAAGATTCTCTAGTATATAGTTTAATTCCTGTTACTAATTGTAATAAAGAAAAAAACTCTTCTATACTTTCGCTTTCTTCAAACACCTTTTTAACACTCTTATTGTATGAATTTTTTGTATCACCAAAATCAATTTTAATATATGTCTTATATTCATTTTTTGCAAACTCCTCTACTATAGTAGATTTACCTATACGTCTGGCACCTTCTACTAATAATGCGGTTTTACCATTAGATACTTGTTTCCATTTCAATATTTTATTATAAATATTTCTTTTAAACATTAAAATCAGCCTACTTTCATTTATAATATAACACCATTTTAACTGTATATCAAGAAAATATACCGAAAATATTAAATTTTAATTATACTCTTTGTGCTTATTATATTAAAATTTGTATCGTTATTAAATGCCGAAAATATTAAAAAGGTATGATTAAATCATACCAAATATAACATGATAGTATCTCCTTCTTTTATCTTTTCATCTTGATCAGGTGATTGATATATTACAGTATCTCCACCACCATAATATACATAGTTATAGAATTGAGTATTCTTTATTTCTTTCTTAGTTTTTCCTATATAATTATCTACCTTATATGTAGGTGCATCTAAAAACCATCTCAAGTTCTTTTCTATTTGATTTTCATAATCTCTTGTTACAATGAATATGAAAGTGATTGTTCCATGATTTCACCAACAAGTGGTGCGGCTACTGTACCGCCATATCATGAACAAACAAATTTTACATTTATCTAGCAATTATTTATTTTCATATGTTCCCGAACTTTATTTTTTTTGCATACTAGATACATTGTGTTTTAACCAAAAACCATATCATTTGATATGTTCCTCATATGTTTCCGTATACAACCTTATCGATATTTTCACCATTTTTAGAATAAAACTAATCAATATTCATAATATATCAAAAATGAAAATAAGGGTTAAAATCACCATAAAACAGTAATTTTAGCCCTATTTTACTATTATTTAGTTATAGAACAGCACATTATTTAAGGGTATAATTATCAAATTATTAAAGGGTAATATAAATAAAAATAATGTGACTAATCAAATTATTTCAGGAGATTAATCACATTATTTTAGGGAAATATTATTAGAATGGTAAATCTTTTGAATCTGAGTATATGCCTAAGATCTCGTTCAAATCATTTTTATGAACTATTCTCCAATTCTCATGTAATATTTCATATAAAGACATATATCTACATTCACCAGTCCATTCCTTAGAGGTTAAAGCAACTTCTTTTTTTCTATCAAAGGAATAAACAAAAATTATTCCCATGCCATTTGTTAGATATAAAATAGGTTCTTTATTATAATTACATCTTGGTAAATATTTATCAAATTCTTTATAAAGCCACTTCATTGATTGCCTCCATTGCTATTGTTTCTGTTATTTCATCTACTTTGTAGTTACATAGTAATAATAATGCCTTGTCCATTATTTGATTAATAATTCTAGGTACTCCATTTGCTGCATTTATTATTTGATTATAAGCTTCAACAGATAATAGATTTGTATTTAATCCAGCTGCTTGAAGCTTTTGATCTATATAGTATCTAGCTTCATCCTTAGATATAGCACCTACATTATAATTCATCGATATTCTTTGTCGTAATGCTTCATTTGCTTTCAAACTTAATGTAGATAGAAATGTTTTTTGCCCAATCAAAACTAATATCACATTATCTTTAGAATCCATATCAAAATTTAATAATATTTTTAAGTCATTTAGTATTGATGATGGAAGATAATTAGCTTCATCTAATATTATTACAGGCGTTATTCTTTTTTCTATAACCAATCGTTTGATTTCATCTTGAATTGATTTAAAATTCTTTCTTTTTGAATAGTTTACATCAAGAGAGAATTCATCACATAATAACCTATAGAATTCCATTACTGTTAAGGTTGAATGAGGAATATATATAACCTTGTACATATTCTTGTTTAGTGTATTGGTCCAATATCTTATTGCTGTAGTTTTGCCTAGTCCTGGTTCACCAGTTATTATTCCGATACCTTTTATTTCTTCTAAATGTTTTAATCTAAATAATAACTGTTTATATTCTGATAGTTCAATCTTTATATCCTTTGATTTCAAAAAAGGATTATATTCAATACCAAATTTCCTTAAATAGTTCATTATTCACTATCCTCCACATTAAATCTAGGTTTATTTCTTACAATTTTGCTATTGGATATTTTATCTAATAATTCAATTCTTTCTAATGTGCCATCAGGATTAACTACATATACTTGCTTACAATCAGCAGAATAACGTAATTTTATTCTTTTATTTGCGTATTTTGGAGGAACTTCATATTCAATATTATTAATCGGTATTACTCCATCAATAGAAGACTTTCTTTCTATTTCAAGTAAAAAACTCTTTTCAATTAAATCTTCTTCTAGATAAATAGGAGTCTCATTTGATTCAAAAAACCTATTAAATGGTGACTTCCCAAGTTCTGAATGTTCTTTATTATTATATTCAACAACATATTTCAACAAATCATTTCTAAATTGCTCAATTGTAGTTTTTGATGTTAAGTGATATGTTGCCATAAAATGATCCTTCATTGTTCGATTCCAACGTTCGATCTTCCCCTTCGAGGTAGGCTGATATGCCTCACAATGATGTAGTGTTATACCTAATCTGGCTGTTAATAAGCTTATTTGATTATTCTTATATGGAGCGCCATTATCTACATTTAATAATTTTGGTTTTCCATACTTTTTTACTGCACTTTTTAACACACTCATGAAATTAACATAATTATCTTCAAAAAAAACGTCACAGCCTACTATAACTCTCGAGGCATCATCTATTATTGCGATAATATACATTCGCTTTTTGACTCCATTTACATTTAATTTAAATGAATATGTTGTATCACAACACCATATATCATTTATATGTTCTGCTTCATATCGCCTAAATTCTTTTTTTGTAATAATATCACTATTTTCTTTTAGTCTTTTTATGTATCTAGCTACAGTACAGGTTGATACATCTCCAACATTTATGATATTATCTGCTATTAGTTTTTCATGAATAGAAGTAGCTGGCATTCTTGGATATTTCTTTATATAGTAATCAATTATTTCAATTACCTCATCATCAAGTTTTCTTACTTTGCCTTTATCATTCCTATTTCTAGGTTTTAATCCTTCAAAACCTAATCTTTTGTACTGATAATACCATCCTTCAATTGTTTTCCACTCGATCTTAACATTATTACCATTTGGATGAAGATATTCTTTTTCTCCAAGTTGCTTAAAAAATTCTTTTTTGGACATACTTATGGCTATATTTGATACTACTGGTGATATAATTCCGTATCTAAATAAGGCTATTTTTTCTTTCTCTTGATCAGTCATTTTTCTTTCCTCCTTTGACTAATCATAGTATATCAGAGAAAAATCAACCTTTCATTTTGTCTATGTTGGCAAGTGTATAACATGATATTCAACCTTATTTAATTTGATATTTTTCCTTGTTACATTTTGCATATAGCACATTTTGAAATTTGTAGCACAAAAAGTGATGACCTCGTATAAGTCATCACCATTTATTGTTTCTGATGTTTTTAGTCTATTTTCCCA
>JALEQD010000185.1 GCA_022768655.1 Anaeroplasma sp. | reverse complement strand
ATACTTGGTAATAATATAATTTTTACAGGAGATGCTATACCTGTAGCTCATGATTTGCCGATATTTGTTGATTATGAACAGAGCCTATATTCTCTCGATAGGATTAATGAGTTATCGAATGTTCAATATTTTTGCCCTGCTTGGGATGAAATATATGATAAAATAAGACTAAAAGAAGTGATTAATGATAGCAAGAGGATGTTGCATAGATTAAAGGATGCAGTGCATCAGGTAGAGAAGGAATACAAACAATATGATGAGGCTGATAAATTAACGATGATATTTAGGCAGGCAGATATTCTACAATACATAGGAAATCCGTTGGTGGTAAAAAGCATAGATGCTTGTAGAAAATATCTTTTACAACTGGAATAAGGCGAAATTTCAGTTTGTAGATTTTTGATGTAAAAACAAATATTTGGTATTGACTCTCTCGTAGCGTAACCGTTTACGATTAAATACGAAAGGAGGAAAAATGAAGACTGTAAAAGAAGTATCTATGATAACCGGAGTAAGTATACGAACGTTGAGATATTATGATGCACCATTGTAAAGGAAAAAACTGTGTGATAAATAGTTACGATATTTTTTATGCCGATACGATTAATTTCTTCGAATCGGCATTTTTTCTTTGAACTTCAAATTTCGGATTGCCATGCGCAGCTTCAATGTTTAGTATGGTGCGTTGTTCCAGATTAAGAAAATCTGCCAGCTTTTCTTGGACTATTGAGAAAATATATCATTAAAAGAATTTATTGAGAAAAAATGTTGACATTCTGAGTTAGTTATATTAAACTTAATCTAGTTAGTAAAAGCTAACTTAACTGGGTATAGTGCATATATATGACTAGAATTTTATGGAAAGGCATGGTAGAAGATATGAATTTAACAGATGCAAGGGTTGGAGAAGAATATATTGTAAAGGATATTACTGCAGAGGATGAAGAATTAAAATCCTTTCTGTTTTCCCTTGGCTGTTACAGCGGGGAGCCAGTCACGGTAATCTCCCGCATCCGGGGAGGCTGTGTGGTTTCCATTAAGGATGCCAGATACAACATGGATACGGATTTAGCGAAGGCTATTTCAATATAAAGAGTACGTAATTCATTTTTTTCTATGTATTCACTTTATTCCGGTAGAACCTTGCACCTCGCTGCAAGGTTCGTATGTGTGCCGCCGTAAGGCGTGTACATCCTTTTTGCAAAACTCCCATCGAATACATTCATGGTGGATTCAACCTTGAAATGGGAGTTTTGTAACTGTTCAGGACCTGCGGCTGCATATGTGCAAGTTGTACGTTTGCGCTTGCGGATATAGTACAGCTTGCACATA
>JALEQD010000019.1 GCA_022768655.1 Anaeroplasma sp. | reverse complement strand
AGAAAACAGAAATTAAAACTACTAAGGATAACCAAATCGAAAAATAAAGCATAATACCAAATAATATTATTACAGTAAGCATTACCTGAATAAATTGTGGCAATGCTTGGCTAACCACCTGTCTTATTGCATCAACATCATTTGTGTATGTTGACATAATATCACCATGAGCATTTCTATCAAAATATGATACTGGAAGCTTTTCCATTTTCTTAAACATATCAGTTCTTATTTTATATAAAAAGCCCTGTGTAACATAGCATAATAGCTGTTGGTATAAGGTTGAGGCTATTATAGCAACAACATAAATTGTAGCTAATGTAGCTATTAGCTTAATCAATGTATTAGATACACTATCATATCCAAATTGAATACCCTTATATATAACATCATCTACTACCTTTTGCATAAATACAGAAGCTGCTAAGCTACCAATTGCTGTTAAAACAATACATACAGCAATTATTATTATATGAAAAGGATATGTATGAAATAAATACATTATCAATCTTGATAAGGTTTTTTTCTTATTAAAATCTTTTGAATAGGGTTTTGCATGTACTTTAGCCATTATTCATTACCTCCATTCTTGTTTTGAGAATAATAAACCTCTTGATATATTTGATTATTTTTTAGTAGCTCATCATGAACTCCAATTGCATCAATATGTCCGTTATCCATAACGATGATTTGATCAGCATCTTGAATAGATGAAATTCTTTGAGCAATAATAATCTTAGTTGTATCAGGAATATATTCTTTAAAGCCTTTTCTAATTAATGCATCAGTCTTTGTATCAACTGCTGAGGTTGAATCATCTAAAATTAATACCTTTGGATTTTTTAGTAATGCTCTTGCAATACATAATCTTTGCTTTTGTCCACCTGAAACATTTGAACCACCCTGCTCTATATGTGTATCATATCCATCAGGCATACTTGAAACAAATTCATCTGCACAGGCTAATTTTGCTGCGTTAATAATTTCTTCATCAGTAGCAAATTCATTACCCCATTTTAAATTTTCTTTAACAGTACCAGAAAATAATAAGTTCTTTTGAAGTACAACAGAAACATTATTTCTCAATGTATTCAAATCATAATCTTTTACATTTACACCGCCAACATATACATTACCCTCTGTTGCATCGTATAATCTGGAAATTAAATTAACCAATGTTGTTTTAGATGAGCCTGTTGAACCAATTATACCAATAGTTTCACCACTATTAATTTTTAAATTAATATTATCTAAAGAATATTTTTCTGCCTGAAGAGAATATTTAAATGAAACATTTTCAAATACAATAGACCCATCCTTTACCTCCATCACTGGGTTTAAAGGATTTACTATATCAGATTTTTCATTTAATACTTCTGTAATTCTTTTTGCAGATTCAATTGCCATAACAATCATTACAATTACCATTGAAAACATCATCAATGCCATTAATGATTGAAATCCATAAGTAGTAAGTGATTGAAATTGACCAATTGATATATTATTAAATACATATACTAATTCACCATTAATATCTGTCGAAACAGTTGAATTATTAATAATTAATGAAGAACCAATTAATAAAATTAGTATCATATTTAAATTAACAGCAATCTGCATTGCAGGTGAATTAATAGCTATTATTCTTTCTGCCTTAGTAAAGTCTTTCTTTAATTCATTTGCTGATTTATCAAATTTATTAATTTCATAATCTTCACGAACAAAAGATTTCACAACACGAATGCCGTCAATATTTTCCTTAATAGATTCATTTAAAGCATCATATTTCTTAAATATCTTTTTAAATATTTTCATGGCAAAATACATTATAAAGCCTAATACTACTGCAAGCGATGCCATTACAACTAAAAATATCCAAGCTAAATTTGGACAAACAACAAAGGACATAACAATAGAAAAAACAATCATAAGCGGGCTTCTTATTGCAGTTCTTATTATCATCATATATGCATTTTGGACATTAGTAACATCTGTAGTCATTCTTGTAACAAGGCTTGATGCTTGGAATCTATCAATATTAGAAAATGAGAACTTTGTAATATTATCATACATATCATGTCTTAAATTTCTTGCAAAGCCTGCTGATGCTTTACTACAAAAATATCCAGCTAATGCACCAAATGATAATGATAATACTGCAATACCTACAATAAGAACTGAATAAATTATCAGCCATTTAGTATCATTATTATTCATTTGATCCACAAGCTTAGCTGTAAAAAATGGTAGTATACACTCCATTACCACTTCCATAACAATAAATATAATTGATAATAAAGATGGTGTTTTATATTCTCTAACAGATTTTAATATTGTTTTAATCATTATTTTTTTTCCTTTCATCTAATATTTTTTCTAGTTTTTCTAAATAAGAAATAAATTGATTTAATTCGTCATCTGTGAAATTATCTTCAATTTCTTTATCAAATTTACTTAATTCATATGAAACAATCTTCACATGATTTATTCCTTTTTCAGTTAAAACTAAGGATTTTAATCTTTGATCCTCTTCACTATTATTTCGTTTTAAAAAGCCTTTTTTCTCCAATAATGAAATAGTATTTGAAGCAGTTGATCTTGTAATACCGAATTCCTTTTCAATATCCTTTTGATAAATTTTCTCTTTGTTATGGTAAATAAAGCCTAACACTCTACCATTTTCACCAGACAATTCATCGATATCATGTAATTTTTTTAGATTAGTTATCTCTCTTTTAACCTTTGTACTAACCTTATTTATTTTTCTACATAAAAGCTTTTGCATATTTTACCTCAAAAAAAGTTTTATATAAAACAAAATACATTGACTATTATATCACTGATTTTTTTTGAGTCAATAAAAAATATAAACAAAAAAAAGAAAAAACCAACTCTATTTTTAGAATTGGTTTAATGAATTAATTAACTCTAATTACAGCCTCAACATCACAAGCTTCATCCTTATTTATTTCTTCTACTGCCTGATTAATATCATATTCCTTAGCTATATGAGTTATAATGATAAGATTAGCTGTTTTATCCTCATTTATATCCTGAATAAGCTTCTCACAGCTTATATTATATTTAGAAAAAATTGAGGTAACCTTTGCAAGAACACCCTTTTCATCCTTAACAGATAAACGTAAATAATATGCACTAGAGAAATTTTTTATAAAATTAGTATTAGGATCAGCATCCATAGTATTTTTAAATGGAGAATAATTTATTTTTTCATGTGTTGCAGCATAAATAATATCACCAACAATCGCACTACCAGTAGGAAGCTTACCAGCACCTCTACCATAAAGCATAACATCTTCAACCGCATCACCAGTAATAAATACGGCATTATAAGAATCATTAACTGATGCTAAAGGATGTGAAGATGAAATAAATGTAGGATGTACTCTAACCTCAATTCCTTCTGGATTATTCTTTCCTATAGCTAAAAGCTTCAATACATATCCTAATTGCTTACCATAGGAAATATCCTTTTGGTTAATATTAGTGATACCCTCTCTATATATTTTAGTATATGGAACCTTAGTACCAAAAGATAAGCTTGATAAAATAGAAAGCTTATATGTTGCATCATATCCTTCAACATCAGCAGTAGGATTTGCCTCTGCATATCCTAAGCTTTGAGCTTCCTTTAACACCTCTTGATATGAAACACCTAAAGCAGACATCTTTGTTAAAATATAATTTGTTGTACCATTTACAATACCCAGAAGTGATAAAATTTTGTTTCCTTGAAGGTTATCAAGTTGGGCACGAATTACTGGAACACCACCAACACATGATGCTTCATAATATAAACCTGCATTATGCATCTTTGCACAAGCCTCTAGCTCATGACTAAATTTACAATATAATTCCTTATTAGAGGTTACTACAGTTTTACCAGCTTCTAATGCTTTTAAAACAAAATCCTTTGCAAAGGTAATTCCACCCATTACCTCTACAACAATATCAACATTTGGATTATTACATATTGTATCAATAGATGAAGCAATTTTATCCTCACTAATACCTAAAGCAATAGCCCTTTCCTTTCTTAGTTCTAAGACATTTTCTACAACAATATCAACATTTTGTGTTTTTTGATACATTTGTCTATGATCTCTTAATATTTCATAAGTACCACTACCAACAACACCTAATCCTAATATTGCAACACCAACATGCTTCATACGTTAAATCCTCCAAAACAATAATTCTTATTTTGTAAAAACAAAATATTGCCTAGATTATAACACTTTCAAGTTTTGTTTACAATAGATTTTATATATTTTTGTTAAAATATTGTATACAGTTGTATTACACTCTCGTACATAATAAACAATTTAACAAAAACATCTTTTAAATGAATATTTTAATAAATCTAAAATATTCCTTTTTTCTATTATTGAATCAGTATATATTTTGCCTGTTACACACCTTTCTCCAAAATTAAGAGTAATACTACCTGATAATAAATTATTTTCTATATTATACTCATATTCATATGTGCTATTTTCTTTATTCCCCTTTTTAACAAGAATATTAATATCATTTTTCACTCTAATATTTATAGGATAACGATAACATGGAGATTCAACCGTTTCTAGAATTTCATCCTTTTTTAATATTGTTTTTAGCTCATAGGTATTAAAGCCATATCTTAATAGCTCTAATGATTCAGAATTTCTCTTAGTAGAATCACTATATCCAAAAACAACAGATATTAAGTTCATATTATCCTTTTTCATTAACAATGTAATATTATATCCAGAAAAGCTACAATATCCTGTTTTCAAACCTAAAACACCATCTACTCTACCTATAAGCTTATTTGTGTTTACTAACCAAAATGGTGAATTTGTATTTTTACGTATATAATCTTCTCTAATATTTGTATATTCTAATACTTTAGGATATTTATCAATAAGCTCCTTTGACATAATTGCCATATCATGGCTTGAAGAATAATGATTTTGACTTGAAAGTCCAGTACAATCAGAAAATAATGTATTTTTCAAGCCCATATCATTAGCTTTTCTATTCATTTTTCTAACAAATGCTTCCTCGCTACCAGATATAGCCTCTGCTAGTAAAACTGCACAATCATTTGCAGAACATATACATACACATTTTATTGCTTCATCTACACTTATTTTTTCATTTTCCTTTAGATAAACCTGTGATCCACCCATAGATTCGGCACTTTTAGACACAGTAAGTATTGTATCGTATGATATAACATTGTTTTCAATTCCTTCAAAAACCAAAAGTAATGTCATTATTTTAGTCATTGATGCTGGAGCTAATCTTTTATCAATATCCTTTTTATATAATATTTCACCAGTTGAAAGCTCCATTAAAATTCCAGATTTTGCACCTTCAATAAAACCTAAATCCTCATCATCTTTTATTTTTGCACTGGTAGATATTGATATATTAGAAAACAATAAAACAATAGTAAAAAATAAAACAAAAATAAATATTCTCTTTTTCATAATATCATCCTCATTATCAATTAATATTATGAAATAAAAAAATGAAAAATGACAATCATTTTTCATTTACTACAGTTTCTTTAGATGGTTTAAGCTTTACCTTATTAATATTAAGATCCTTTAAGAAAAATTCAATCATTTTTTCATTTTCGAATCCTGATTTTAAAACATAAAATAATAAATTTTCATTTAAAATAAGCTCATATCTATCAGGATGATCAATAACCTTCTTTATTTGAGAATATTTATAGGTAGCTTTAGAATTCTTATTTAATGTAGTTGCCTTAACATCAAAGCTTTGTTCTCTAAATGTATAATTATATGTTACTCCATTTTCGCATATTTCCTTATTAGCTTCTTCTATATTTTTAGGAGTTTTATATAGACCTATAATAGTCATTATAATATATGCAATACCAATCGCAACAAACGCATATCCAAATGTCAAATACATACTAGAATTTGATGTATGACCATATACTATTAATATAACACCAGCAATAATCAAAAAAACAGATGTTATATATCTAGAATTAAAAGATTTTTTCGCACTTTTTAATAATGCATTATATGCTTCTTCTTTGTCTATTTCTGTTTTATTTGTAACTACCATAAAATTCTCCTTTTTAAAAAAAACTCTAGATATACTAGAGTGTTTATAATAACTGGCAGCAGTTATTGGATTCGAACCAATGAAATGACGGATTCAGAGTCCGTTGCCTTAACCAGCTTGGCTAAACTGCTAAATAAAGAAAGAATAAGAGATTATCTTATTCTTTCTTATTTAAAAATTACTTTAAATTGTATAAAGAATCTAATCCTTCAAATACTGATACACCAGGGAATTGTCCACGACCATTTAAATCATCTTCAATTCTCATTAATTGGTTATATTTTGCAATTCTATCAGTACGAGATGCAGAACCAGTCTTGATTTGGCCAGCATTTGTACCTACAACGATATCAGCAATTGTTGTATCCTCAGTTTCACCTGATCTATGAGATACGATTGCAGTATATCCTGCTCTCTTAGCCATTTCAATAGCTTCGAAAGTTTCAGTTAAAGTACCAATTTGGTTAACCTTAATTAAGATAGCATTAGCAACACCCATTTCGATACCCTTAGCTAAACGCTTAGTATTAGTAACGAATAAGTCATCACCAACTAATTGAACCTTCTTACCTAGCTTTTCAGTTAAATACTTCCAGCCTTCCCAGTCATCCTCTGCAAGACCATCTTCAATTGTAATAATTGGGAACTTTTCAACTAAATTAGAATAGTAAACATCTACCATTTCCTTAGAAGTGAATTCACCCTTATCTGCTTTTAATATATATTTGCCAGTTTCTGTATTGTAGAATTCAGATGCAGCAACATCTATACCTAAGCAAATATCTTTACCAGGAACAAATCCAGCAGCCTTAATAGCTTCAACAACACGTTCGAAAGCTTCAGTGTTTGAACCTAATTTAGGTGCATATCCACCTTCATCACCTACTGAAGTTACATAACCATTTGCCTTTAAGATTTTCTTTAAAGCATGGAATACTTCAGCACCCATACGAACTGCTTCTTTAATTGAAGGAGCACCTACAGGTAAAATCATGATTTCTTGGAAATCAATACAGAAATCAGCATGAGCACCACCATTTAAGATATTCATCATTGGTAATGGTAATTGCTTTGCATTGAAACCACCAAAATAATTATATAGAGGAATTCCATAATAATTAGCAGCTGCACGAGCACAAGCCATAGAAACACCTAATGTAGCATTTGCTCCTTGCTTACCCTTATTATCTGTACCATCTAAAGCAATCATTAAATGGTCAATTGCAACTTGTTGAGTTACATCGATTCCAACTAATTTTGGTGCGATAATATCATTAACATTCTTTACAGCCTTTGTTGTACCCTTTCCTAAATAGCGTGACTTGTCACCATCACGTAATTCTAATGCTTCATGTTCACCAGTTGAAGCTCCAGATGGAACTAAAGCACGTCCAAAAGCTCCTGATTCAGTAGTAACCTCAACTTCAACAGTTGGATTTCCACGTGAATCTAATACTTCTCTAGCGTATACGCTTGTAATAAATGGCATATAAAATACATCTCCTTAAATTTTTATTGTTTTTTACCAATAGTATTATACTATATATTGAAATTAAAATAAAACAAAATTTATACATTTCAATACATAAGAAAACGTTTTTATTATTTTTAATTTCTACCTTTAACAATTTTATAACAAATTACAAAGGCATATATATAAATTATTATATTAAGAATTCCCAATAATAAATACATAAATGAGAATGATTTAAAGCAAATATATAAATAATAAATTGGATTAAGAATAAAATTTAAATAGAAGGAGCCCTGTCCTAATAATGCAAAAGCATTAAGCCCAAAAATACACACATAATAAGAAAACTGGGAAAAGAATAAAGCAATTATCATAAATAAAATAGATAACACTGGATATAAAATATGATATGTATAATATCCTCTTTTCATCCTATATCCTATCATATAGCACATAAGGATCAATCCTATAGTTAAAGGAAAATTAAGTATTTCACCAAATAAAAAATCTAATAATCCTGCTAATATTCCACTTAATACACTAGATAACAATCCATTAAACAATACTCCCAATAAATCATCCTTATAAATAGGCATTTTCCAATTATTTTTTTTAAACATATATTATTTTATATAATCAAAAAGATCATATATCCTTTCTAAAAAATAATGCTTCTTTTTTATTATTAAATAAAGCATAGTAAATTATAATTTATAATTTAATATTTGTCAAAAAAAACACCAACAAGTGGTGTTTTAAAATTAAATCATATCATATAATGTCTTTAGTCTTTTATGTACTAATGCTGTAATTAAAACAACAATAACTGATAAAAATAAATTAAATGGTATAACAGCTAAAAAAACATAATAAAACATGAAATTATCTTTACTAATTGTTGGACAATGATTAAAGGATATAATCTTAAATGCATCATTACACATACCAACAAGTGGAGTAGGTACTCCTTCAGTATAATAATTTTGTCCAAAATAAAATGTAGAATACCATGGAACATTTATAAAGATATTAGAAATAACCCCCATTGCTACCCAGCCAATAATAACACTTAAAAATGCAACAAGGCCTTTATATTTAAAATTACATTTTTTATATATAAATCCAGCAGGAAGCGCAGCAGTAATTCCTATTAAAACATCAGCCATTTCTCCTACATAGCCTGTACCAGAAGCTGGAAGCTTAATTAGACATCTAATTATAATAATAATTAAAGCATCCCATGGTCCAAGCATAAATGCCGCAATTATAATAGGCACCATTGAAAAATTAATATCCAAAAAGCTTGGAAAAAATGGAAGATTGAACTTCGCAAAATAATACAAAACACATGTGATTGCTGAAAATGCAGCAATAAATACCATTCTTTTAATAATACTACCATTATTTAATTTTTTCATTTTTCTTTTCCTTTCGAAAAAAAGACCCTACAAAAAAGTAGGGCAAAAAAACAATTTATAGGTTTTTTCTTCTCTCATCCAGACTATACTGTCGGTACAGGAATTTCACCTGTTCATGCAATTACGCTCGCGGACTTTACCGCCGGTAAGGAATCACACCTTGCCCTGAAGAAATATTCAGTTAATAAATACAAAATAATAATAACACAAGAAGGATTGTTTTTCAATTAATTATTTCACAATTAATGTTTTTGAAGTCATTTCCTTTGGTATTTCTACTCCTAATAAATCTAATAATGTAGGAGCAATATCAGATAAAATACCATCACGAAGCTTAATATTCTTATCTGTTACAACAACTGGTACTAAATTTGTAGTATGAGCAGTAAATGGCTTACCTTCCTCATCAGCAAGCTTTTCAGCATTTCCATGATCGGCAGTAATAAGTGCTACTCCACCAACCTTATCTAATGCTTCTACTACTCTACCAACACACGTATCAACTGTTTCTACAGCCTTAACAGTAGCAGGAATAACACCAGTGTGTCCAACCATATCACAGTTTGCAAAATTTAAAATAATTGTATCATATATTTCTTTTCCGATAGCGTCAACGACCTTATCACAAACCTCAATTGCGCTCATTTCAGGCTGTAAATCATATGTTGCAACCTTTGGAGAATTAACTAATATACGATCAGCACCTAAAATTTCTCTATCAGCACCACCATCAAAGAAGAATGTAACATGTGCATATTTTTCAGTTTCAGCAATTCTTAATTGCTTTAATCCTGCCTTTGAAACAACATCTCCAAATAAATTATCTAGCTTTTGAAGACCAAATGCTAATTTACCACTAACCTGGTCAGCATATTTCATCATTGAAACAAATGTAACATTTCTTGGACCATTTTCTGTATTTAAACGATATGGTTTTTCTGGATTATATACTATACCATCAGGATTAGATATAGAAGTTGCAATTTGAATTGCTCTATCAGGACGGAAATTAGCAAATACTACAGAATCACCAGATTCAACCATTCCTTCCTTACAACATACAAAAGGTACTACAAATTCATCAGTTATACCTTTAGAATATGATGCTTCAATACCATCAAGAGGATTTTCAAAAAATTCACCCTTAGCTACTGTCATTGCATCGTATGCAACCTGAATACGATCATAATTCTTATCACGATCCATTCCGTAATATCTACCACCTACAGTACTTACCTTTACATTACCCTCTTCAATGATTTTTGATAGATAAATACCTG
>JALEQD010000133.1 GCA_022768655.1 Anaeroplasma sp. | reverse complement strand
TATTGTATATTCATGACTATCAGTCCATGATTGATATCCATTTGCAAAAATAACATCTGAATCATTGTATTTTCTTGTATATACCTTATATGCTCTTTTTAATTTAATATCATTTTTAGCGTTCAAAATATATTTTAATCTATTTCCATCTTCTATTCTTTCTATAGAATAATCTAAGGTATCAAGTGATGCCTTATGCTGTAATTTATTATTTAAATAATAATCTAATGAAATCATACTAACACCTCTATTTTTCTAATGATAATAAAATAATTCTTATTAATTCAAGTATTTCTTCTTCCTTTGAAAAACTAGAATTTTGATAAAAAGAATTATTATCAATTGCTAATTTTTTGCATAAATTTAATAAAGAATGAGTTGTTGAATAATAGAATAAATCTTTATTTTCTAGCTTTTTTATACTATTATCTTTAAGACCTAACTCATATGATTTATCAAATAGCTCTTTAAATAAATATAATTCATTTTCATAATCTCTATTAATTGCTAAAGCATCCTGTAATATTGTAGCATCAAACTCATAGATAAAGGAATAAAAACTAGGATTATTTTTAAATGTTTCATAAAAATATAAATACATTGATTTGATTTGCTCATATCCTGTATTTCCATATGATTTAGCTGTAAAACCAATATATATTTTTTCAAAAAGCATAATTGCGACTTCAACAACAATGTTTTGTTTTTTTCCAAAATACCTATAAAGAGTAGCCTCTCCTATTTCTGCTTCACGCGCAATGTCAGACATTTTAACACCTTGAATAGATTTAGAAAGGAAAAGCGCTGATGCTTCTTCAACAATTAATCTTTTAGTTGCATCTTTTATCTTTGACATAATAAATCTCTTTTCTTTTGATAGATGTTCTATCATTTTGATTGTTCATTTTATTCATACTACTTTTTTCAACAAATGTCAAGTTTTTTTGTGTATTATAATAATGTTTCAATAATTAAGAATACTTTTTAAATTATGGATATTTTTTATGGTATTTTTTATCTTTTTTGTTATAATAGATACGAGGTGTTTAATTTTATGGATAAAACTAATAATTCAAACAAGAAAAAGCATTTGTTTGGAAGAAACTTATTTACTATTATTTTTGTATTAGTAGTAGGCTTTTTAGTATGTGCCTGTATCTACTCAATACAAAGCTATGTAAAAACATACAACGACAATAAAGCTCTTCCACTTATGGATACTACTGAATCAGATGGAGTAACAACATATAAATATCATTATGATGAGGCTACTAAAATAAAGGGTAGTGAATTTAAAGAATTTAATCTTGAATTTGTTTGTAGTGAATATATCGAAGAAGAAAATACAAGAAAAGCTACATTTAAAATAATCACATATAAAACTGATCAAACTAAAAAAATAACTGGCAAGGTTTCATATGCAGTGTGCTTAGCTGCCGATTGGGTTAAATTCAATAAAACATCTTCTGGTACATTTGATCTTGGTACATCAGAAGAAAAAAAGACAACTAAAACTGTTACATTATCAAAATCAGGTAGTGATGATTGGCCAAATTTCCCAGCTAAAGCTAATACATGGCCTATAAAGATTACTGTAGATAAGCCTGATGTATATTTATATTTATCATATAGCTATACTTCTAATGGTGAAACAAAAACAGAATATTACATTCTATCTTATACATTAGGTGAAGATTTAATTCCAGTAATTGGTGGAATAAAAAAATAATAAAATAAGCTTCAATTTGCAAAATCAAATTGAAGCTTTTTTAATGCTTAATATTTATTCTTTTTCGTATTTTAAATTATCTGCGGCAATATGAACATTCATTAATTCTAAATCAATTGAATTTGGTGTAATACCCTCAAGAAGAATAGCACAAACATAAACTGAAGCAACCTGATTTATATCAACCTTTACAACAATTTCTGATGAATAATCTACTTCTGTATCATCATTTGTTTGAGCATCAATATAATTGAAGCCAAAATAACCAGTTAGCATTCCTGCAAAAGATTTTATATTCATAATAATTGTAATATCATTTTCCTTTGCATAATTTAATATATTATTTTTTTCTTCTTCTATAAATTCACATAAGTTATTTATTTTATCATTGTATGGAAGAAAATAAAATCTAGCATCATCGTTTTCGATTATCTCATACTCATCACATTTCCTAGAAGATTCGTATTCTTTACTTAATTCTTCCATTTTATCCTCTATATTTGGATAAAATTTTTTGTTGTTTTCGTAATCAACTAATATTTCATTTGAATGATAATAATTTTTAGCTCCTAAAACTTCGAATCCTTTTGATTTTAATAATTCAATTGTTTTTGAAGCAAAATCCTTATCAACTACTACCTCAATTACGTATTTTGATGAAGAACCAAGTGGTGCTAATTTTAAATATTCATTTGTTCTTTTACTGAATGATGCGTAGCTTCTTCTTAATCCTTTTTTGTTCCATATTTTAGCATTTTTTTCAAACAATCCTATTGAAATTTCCTTTGCCATCTTAATACCTCTTTCTAAAACTGTAAATCAATTATAGCATTAAATATGTAAAAAGAAAATGTATGAATGATAATATTGTTTAAAAATCGAAATTATTTATATTCTTATGAATTATATATTTTCTCTTTAAATTCTTCCCAATTATCTAAAAGAACCTTAAGTAAGACTGGATCAAATTGCTTGCCACTTTCTTCATTTAATATATTATATGTTTTTTCAAAGCTAAATGCTTCCTTATATTGTCTTTTTGATAATAATGCATCTAATACATCCGCAATTGCCATAATTCTTCCACAAAGAGGTATTTCTTTTTCCTTTAAACCGTTTGGATAACCTTTACCATCATATCTTTCATGATGGTATAAGCATACATCTCTTGCCATTTTCAAATAATCGTGATTAGAAGTATTTTCTCCAAAATTACTTAAAAGATCATGTCCATATACAGGATGCTTTTTCATTTCATCATATTCTTCAGCTGTAAGCTTACCATTTTTACATAATATTGAATCAGGAATATGAATTTTACCTATATCGTGTAATGGTGCAGCCTCAATTACTAGCATTGCATATTCATTTGTCAATTCATCAGCATAAATATTGTTTTCAATTAATTTATTAGTTAAAAAGCGAACATATTTAGCAGTATTTTTAATATGATCTCCTGTGATTTGATCTCTACTTTCAACGATTGATGCTAAAGAAACTATTACATTAGCCTGATTAGCTACAATTTCCTGTGATAAGGATAAATTACTTTCCTGAGTGTCAATTAAATCCTTAGTTCTTTTATCAATTACGGTATTCAAATGTATAAGCATCGGTACTGCACCTAATATTACAAATATTTTAGGTATTGCAAAAAACAAAATGTTTGTAAGCCAATTTGGTGTAGTATTAATTGTCGCCGAATTAAAATTATCTATGAACTTTTTTGTTGTAGATGTTGTATAGAATAATACATTTGCATCACATAATCCATAAAAATAACCAAAAATTACACATAATATAACTGATATAGTAGTAATTCCAAATGTATACCAAACAACCTTTTTACTTCGATACTGAGCTGAATAAATTATTGGAAATATTAAACAAATAGTTACATGATAAGTCAAGCATGCAGTTAAAAATGAATATAAAGCTGTTATTAATAACAAAAGAATATATTTAACATAGCTCTTATTTAAATCTAATACAAATGATAATACTATCGTAACTAAAGCAATAATTGTACCACCAATAACAGTAGTTAAGAAAATATTAAAATCTATAATGAATATATTTAATAAATTCATCATCCACATAAAATACAATATTAATATTGTAGCAATTACGCATTTAATAGAAAATTTATTACTATTAGCTTCATTGAATTCAGTTACAACACCATCATTCATTACTATCACACTCCACAAATTAAAAATAACACTATATTATAAAAAAATCAAATATTTTATATAAATTTCCATTTTTTTCTATATTTTATTCTAAAAATTTACAAATTTTTGAAAATTCATTAAAAGTATAAAAATGCCTAATTCACAAATAAATGAATTAGGCATTAGTAAAAAATATAAACCTTAGTCGTAAACTTATATTACATTTTTACTCTGAAACAACTTCAGTATCGATTACTTCTTCAATTACAGTTTCTTGAACTTGATCTTTACCTGTAATATGTAAATAGAAAGCATATTTTGAAGCTGCCATTTTTGGTTGAACCCAGAATGATAATATTCCAAGTGTCAATAAACATAATATTAACCAACCAATATAGCTTATATCAAGACAGAATAATTCCCATTTATGTCCATCCATTAAAGTACGGCTTTCAGTAATAGCATCATTAGCAGAAATTGGTTCTTTACTATCATTCATAATGTAATAAGCCATAGAATATGAATATGACTTAATAATACCAGGTATTACAAGTAGTAAACTCCATAATGCTATAAAAATTTGTTGAAGTAAATAAAGAACAAATGCATCAGCAAATCTTTTGAAACCCTCAAACATTCTATTTACTTCAGGTTTTGTGTTTTTAAAAACATCAATTGTTACATATACTAAACCTAAAGTAAATGGTCCTGTAACCAATAATAAGGCAATAGTACCAATACCAATATAGCATAATGCGCTTAATGCTGAAATAATCAAAACATAAACAAAATAAATAAGCGCTAGCCTATTAGAATAAGGAGCACACTTATCACTTGCTATCTTTCTATAATCCCTTGCATATAATTTTTCCATAGATTTAACCTCCTTTTATATACTAATATCATAATATTAAATGAATTTCACTTTTTTCGAAAAAGTTTACAGTATTTTTTAAAAAAACTTCTAAATATAGTTTAATATTCTATATTTAGAAGTTTTTTATAATACTATAAATTCACTTAGTTTTGCTGATCTTCAATACCCTTTGAAATGGTTGTTTGTGTTTTTACGAATTTTTCAGCTTGCTTTTTCTCTTGCTCATTAACCTCAACACCAGTTGATGTAGCTTGATTAAGAACAACCTGTGGAAATGATAGATCAATTCCATTATCAAGGAATACGATACGATATTCACGTAGTAAATCTCTTTGAACCTGATATCTATCCTCTTCCTTACATTTCGCAACAATCATAACAGAAACATTACTATCTCCATAGCTAGATACACCCTTATAATATGGTCCTTCTACTATCGCAGGAATCTTTTTCTTAAAGTTTTGAAAATTATTTTTTAATATATTTTCAATAAATTCTACTGGTACATCATATGGAAATTCACATGTCACTGAAGCTAGTGATAATTCTCTAGACATATTTATTACATTAGATATATCACTATTATTTATAATTTTAATATTTCCAGCAGTATCTAATAGTTTTGTAGCACGAATACCAATTTCAATTACTGTACCTCTAAAATCACCAATTGTTACAATTTCTCCAACATTATATTCATTTTCGAAAATAATGAACATTCCTGCAACAACATCAGATATTAGGCTTTGACATCCTAAACCTATAACCAAAGTCAAAATACCAACTGATGCGAATATGGCAGCTGTATTAACACCACATGCTTTTAAAATTAACATAATTAATATAATGGCACTTGTATATTTAACTATACCATCGAATAATGTAATAACAGTTTTTGCTCTATTACTCTTTTTCATTTGTTTATGAAAAATCATACGTATAATTTTACTTGCTGCATAAATTACAACAAAATAGATCACACAGTGAATGATTGTTGGAACCTGAGCATTTAATGATGCTAAGGTTCCCTTTATATCCCAAACATTTTCTTTCATCCAAATGCCAAATGCACTTTCACTAGCTATAGACTCAACAATAATAGATACTATAAAGGCTATTACTACTAATGATGCAAGAGTGATTTCAATAATTCTAATTATTTTTTTACTTTTTTTGTTTTTTTCTTCCATTTTCATTTTTCTCCTTATTATATTTTATAATTGTTATATTACCAAATTATTACTATTAGAATATATAATAGTATAAAGGCATATAATACTATACTTTTAAAGTATGTTCATTATAATAGCTACCCTTTAATGTAATACCTAAATTACTAAAGTAAGATTCATCTACTGTTCTATTACAGTAATATATCGTAATAGTATCTATTGTTTTAGTATTATCAAAAGTATAACAATAATTATTTTCATCAAATGAAGCTGAAGCAGTTGTGCCATCAGTATATGTTATTAATGGATCTTTTGCCATTACGTCCACAAAGTTGCTAATGTTAAATGTTCCATCCTCTTGTGAATAATCTACACTTAAATTATTTATCATACTAGGTCTACCATCAATAGTTCCTGAAGGAGTTACACCTTCTATATAATAGCTAATTCCCTCATATTCATAATAAAGATCATATGTTAATGAATAATACTCAGTTGAAGGTATATTTTCTATTTGAGCAATATATTCTCTTGAATCATAGAATAATTTGTCATTCAATTCAATTCTATACCATAGATTTGCATCACTACATGTAAATTTAACTGGTATATATGCATTAAATGTTGAATCATTATTATATGTTAATGTGCAATCACCTGGATTAGGATTAATAAATGTATATGTTGGTAATGTATATCCTGGTGATGACAATACTTGATATGTATCCTTATTTCCTACTGTTACTAGATTATCACTAGAATCTAATACTTTTATAATAAAGTCTGTGTCCATAGCTAAGCTATCAATATTAAATACAAAATATCCATCTACCTTACCAGCTATTGGATCAAATCTATTTTCACTTTGAAGAAGATAAATATCATAGCCATCCTGAATCAATTTAGCTGAATCAATATATAAATAATTAGTTGTAACTTCTCCTGATCCATCTGGATTATATTCATATGATGTTACTTGCTTATATGAAATACTATCTATTTGAAGCTCATAAGCATCTACGTCAACAACATAATCTAAATATTTATTTCCTATCATTGTAATGTTATTTGCTTCTAATATATTATCATCAACAGCCTTAATACTATAGCTTATTGTTACATAATCAATTATTTTACTATTATCATATGTACCAATATTATTAAAATCAAGTGTTACAACCTCACTTGTTGTATCAGTATATGTTACTAATAGATTGGAGCTAATATCACAGCTAACATTTAATAGCTTAATTTCAGAAGTATCACGATCAAATTCAGCTGACACATTAGATAAATCAACTGAAATAGATAAAGAATCTATCATATTTACAGTTTCAACTAAATAAGTAATTCCATCTAATGTATAGTAGATATTATATTTAATTGTATATGTAGTAGCTGAATTTAGATTTTCTGCTACTGCGATATAATCATTTGATTCTATAACCTTTTCTCCATCATTTAATGACATTACATATTTTACATTAATATCACTACATGTAAAATTAATTGGAATATACGCATTAAATGTTGAATCATCATTATATGTAATCATGATATCACTTGCACTAAATTCGTTAATTGCATATTCTGGTATATTAGATGTAATAGTGTATGTTACACTAGATAATAATACTACATCTTTTCCTTCACTATTCTCAACTAATATATCAAAGCTTTGATCTTTTGATAATTCTTTCGCATCAAAGATAAAACAATTATCAGCAGTAACTTCTTTTGCATAATATATACTATTTTGTCTCAAATAAATTATATAGCCATCTGTTACAACCTTATTTGCATTAATATATAAGTAATTACTGCTTTCCTCAGAACCATATGAAATACTATCTATTATAAGCTCATATGGTTCATCTAATGTAAAGATATATTCATTATAATAGTTACCCTTTAGTGTAATACCTAAATTACTAAAATAAGATTCATCTACTGTTTTATTACAGTAATATATTGTAATAGTATCAATTATCTTACTATTATCATAAGTATAATAATATTTTTCGTTATCAAATGAAGCTGTAGCAGTTGTGCCATCAGTATATGTTATTAATGGATCTTGTGCTGTTACATCTATAAAATTACTAATGCTAAATGTTCCATTTATATGTGAATAATCTACATATAATTCTTCTTCTTTACTTACCTTACCTGAAATACCTCCTGAAGGAGTTTCACCTGTTATATAATAGCTGATTCCCTCATATTCATAATAAACATCATATGTTAATGAATAATACTCAGTTGAAGGTATATTTTCTATTTGAGCAATAAATTCTTTTGAATCATAGAATGATTTTCCATTCAATTCAATTCTATACCATAGATTTGCATCACTACATGTAAATTCAACTGGTATATATGCATTAAATGTTGAATCATCATTATATGTTAATGTGCAATCACCTGGATTAGGATTTAAGAATGTATATGTTGGTAATGTATATCCTGGTGATGATAATATTTGATATGATACCTTATTTCCAACTGTAACTAGATTATAACTAGAATCTAATACTTTTATTATAAAGTCTGTGTCCGTAGCTAGGCTATCAATATTAAATACAAAATATCCATCTACCTTGTCAGCTATTGGATCAAATCTATTTTCACTTTGTAGAAGATAAATATCGTAGCCATCCTGAATCAATTTGGCTGAATCAATATATAAATAATTATTTGTAACTTCTAATGTTCCATCTTGACTATCTTCATATGAAGTTACTTGTTTACATGAAATACTATCAATTTGAAGCTCATAAAGATCTACATCGATATTGTATTCTAAATATTTATTTCCTATCATTGTAATGTTATTTGCTGATAATATATCATCATCAACAGTTTTTACACTATAGCTAATTGTTACATAATCAATTACCTTATTAATATCATATGTACCAATATTATTAGAATCAAGTGTTACAACCTCACTTGTTGTATCAGTATATGTTACTAATACATCTAAGCTCATTTCATAATTAAAATCTACAATTTCAAATGTTTCAGCTACAGAGTCAACATTTACTTTAGTGTTTGTTAAATCACAAGATATATCTATACTACCTGTAGGTGATGTGCTACCTAAATAATATGTTATATCTGTATCATAATAATAAACATCATATTTTATTGTGTATGTAGTAGCTGAGTTTAGATTTTCTGCTACTGCGATATAATCATTTGATTCTATAACTTTTTCTCCATCATTTAATGACATTACATATTTTACATTAGTATCACTACATGTAAAATTGATTGGTATATATGCATTAAATGTTGAATCATCATTA
>JALEQD010000117.1 GCA_022768655.1 Anaeroplasma sp. | reverse complement strand
GTAAAAGAAACAGAGGGACAAAAAACTGATTCTAATGGTAATGATTTATACACAATAGATTTAAGATATTATGGTATGCTTATTATGTTTAATGCTGAAGCATTACCTATTGAGTATACATTTAATTTAGTATATGAAAAGGAAGTTAATTGGACAGGTCAAGAATCATATACTAGAAGCTATACATTCCCTAAGATTAAGATTTCTAAAACTAAATCATCATATGCATTCCTAGATAGAATTAGATTTATAGTTGGTCTTGCTAATATTTCCGACTTAGCTACTGCTACATCATTAGGCGAAATAAAGGTTGAAGATTATGATTCTTCAAAGAATGGAACAGGTAATAATACTTCCAAAGACTTCGTAGCATCTGAAAGTATATTATATTACAATACAGTTGATGCAAGAAGTGCTAAAGATTATTATATTGTAGGTGCACTATCTGGTGAAGAATTATCTTCATATGCTCCAAAATTCACAATAAAGAGTTATTCTAAAATCTACCAATATATTGAAATTAACGGTAAAAAATATGTTTATATTTCTTTAGTTAATGGTGAAACTAAAGAAGAAGAATTATTTTTAAGAGGTGAAAAGGATAATAATATTTATAGTAAGGATATTATTACTTCTACATCCAATATTTCTTCAATTGGTACATTAAATAATAATAAAATTACCATAGATTCTGTTGACTATACTGTGTCACAATATTTTGGAACTGATGATTCGAATAATAAATCATTAGTAATGGATTATATTGGTAACCCTGCAGAAGGATGCTTCTGGTATGTTAACTATATGGTAGTTGCAGAAGATGGTGTTACTATAAAGAATTACCATGTTGCAGTTATTGATTTAACAAATAATATCAAATTTAATTTTGAAATTATAGATTCTACAGGTACTCTAAATAGTAATTCATTATATGTATCAGTAGTAGGATATACTGCATATTATGGTAAAAAAACAGGTCAAACATCATCATCATATTATTTATTTGATGAAAAAGGTGAATATACTCCAGATGATAACAAAATTTCAGATGATTCAAAAATGGTGATAAATAAAGCAATATCTGGTTGGGTAACTAAACAGGATGACGGAAGCTATAAATTTATTGATGAACATTACCATGTTGAATCATATGGTATACAAGCGATGCCATATAGCTATTTCTATTTCTATATTGATTTACCAGATGGATATGCGGTTAAATACCAAATTGAAGATGCACGTTATGATCCAAATATTCAATGGGGTGATAATTCATTCTTACCAAAGCAAACAATTGTAACTCAAAAGGTTTCAGTAAAGATGACAATTGTAAAAAGTGATGCAGCTAAGTTCCCTTGGGGACAAAAAGTATTAGCTGTATTAAATCAAAAGGCTACTTTTGATTCGGTTTTAACTGAAGAAAAATAATAATAAAATGGTTATATTTCTACTTCAAATTAATGTAAATTAAGATGTATGATATATAGCCATTTTGTCATTATTTTAACTTTTTTTACATTTCTTAAAAAAAATTTATAATTTTTCTCACTTTCTTACTATTATTTAATGAAGAGAAAAAATCACTTCAAAAATTTAATTATAAAAAAGGAGAAAAACATGTACTACAAAAATGAAAAAGAGTTAAACATGTGTTTAACAAATGATGCATTATTTAAAGGTTATTACAGTAATGCTAGCAATTTATCAACCTTATTATCATTAATTTTAAAGGAGAAAATCAAACCAAATGATATTAATTATCAACCAAACGAAATTATTGTTGAATTTGAAGGTAAAAAGCCTAGATTTGATTTAAGAGTATCAATATTAAATGAATTAGATATTGATATAGAAATGCAAAATAATAAAGAAAAATATTTTAAAGAAAGAATATATTATTATTTTGCATCTATGATAATGAGTAGTGTAAGAGAAGGAAAAAGCTATAAAACTGATAAGAATTATTTAAGTATATGGCTTATGAATTCAAATATATCATTATTTGATAATTCTTATTATGAAGAATTTGGTATTATAAGTAAAAACACTCAAAATGAATTTATAGAAAATAAATGTAGAATAATAATTATTGATTTGAAAAAGCTAGATTACTGTGATAACATAGAATTAAAGACATATTTATCTATGATTGAATCTAATGATAATATTATTAAAAATCTAGATTCATCTAATGACCTAATAAAAATGGAGGCGAAAAAGATGAATGATTATTTGAAATCAAATGAGGCATTTCAAATTGCCATAGAAAGATTAAAAAGTGAATCCTTCCATAATGTAAGTATTATTGAAGCAAAAGAGGAAGGTATTGAAGAAGGAAAAAAAGAAATAATATTAAATATGCATAAAAAGGGTATATCTAAAGAAGATATAGCTGATATGACTGGCATCAATATTGAAAAAATAAATAAAACATTAAATATGTAAAAATAAAAGGCATGTTTTAAAGTGATAGTATAAATTACTATTCTAGCATGCCTTTAAATCTAAAATCATCTAATGACTTAATAAAGAAGGAGGCTTTTAAAATGAATGATTATTTGAAATCAAATAAAGCATTTCAAATTGCCATAGAGAAATTAAAAAGTGAATCCTTCCATAATGTAAGTATTATTGAATCAAAAGAGGAAGGTATTGAAGAAGGAAAAAAAGAAATAATATTAAATATGCATAAAATGGGTATGGAAATAGAATTAATAGCTAAGGCTGTTAATTTATCAATTGATGATGTCAATAAAATATTAAATAATTAGAATATGAAAAGGCATGCAGTAAGATAGTTTAAATCACTATTCTAGCATGCCTTTTAACTGGCTCTTTCCAAACTGAGGTAGTTTGGTAGGTAGGTAGCTACCTAAGATTTGAAAGAAATAGAAAAACGGTTATATATCACACTTCCAATCGGAGGTAGGTATATAATAACCGTTTTGTTTGTCTAGATACTTAATTTGGTGCTTTACTATTAATTTTATTTTTATTTATAATATCATTTATGCTTTCTTTTTCTTCTAGCAATCTTTGTTCTATCAACCATTTTAATTACATAATCAAAGTTTATGATATACATAATTCTATTTCTAAAATGAGTTAAATTAGTATAGCCATAGGCTATTCTCTTTATTACTTTAATCTTATTATTAATCCCTTCAATATAACCATTATGCAATCTTTTATCACCAAACCTAATAAAAGAATTTAATATCTCAATTTTCCAATTTATAAACATGTCTGCAAGAGAATTAAATTCTTTACAATTAGATTTTGATATAGAAGTAATCCAATTATTTAACCAATCTTTAGCATTTTCATATTTGACTTCACGAATACCTCTAAGGAACTCTTGAGTCAATGAATAAGCTTCATCTAAATCGGGATGAACGTTCATAGCATCTATCAATATTTGTTGAGCAGAAGTATTTTTCTTTTGAATGTGATTATAGAGATTTTCTCCTTCTATATCTATATAATAAGAAGAAAGAATTCTCCAATTTTTCTTTAATATTTTGTATTCTTTGGAAGAATCAGAATAATTTGATTGGATTCTAATTCTTATACCGTTAAATAATTTTCTATTCTATAATTATTGATTTTTCGTCCAAAATACGATAAAATTGGACTATAGAAATAAACGTTGGACTTAAAGGAGGTTTCTATGAGACAGTTTGATTATTCTAAATTAACAAAAATATCATATGATTCTGAAATAATTAGTTATATATCTAAAATTAATCAGTATAAGGGTAAGCAGGAATTATATATAAGACAAAAACCAGTAGAATTAGAAAGATTAATTGAGATTGCAAGAATTCAAAGTACAGAAAGTTCTAACTCTATTGAAGGTATAAGAACTACAAGCACTAGAATGAAACAATTACTCTCTGAAAAAACATCACCTAAGAGTAGAGATGAAGAAGAAATAATTGGTTATAGAGATGTGCTTGATTTAATTCATTCATCTCATGAAGAAATTAAAATAGTTCCTAATCACATATTACAATTACATAAAATATTATTATCTCATACAAATTTATCATATGGTGGTAATTTCAAAAGTGTTCAAAATTATATTACTGAAACATATCAAAATGGTGAAGCAGTTACAAGATTTACACCATTATCACCATTTGAAACTCCAGCGGCAATTTCTTCAATTTGTGAATCATATAATAGAACTAAAGAATTAGAGTTAATTGACCCATTAATTTTAATTCCAGTATTTATTTCAGACTTTTTATGCATACATCCATTTAATGATGGAAATGGAAGAATGAGTAGATTATTAATGTTGTTACTTTTATATCAAAATGATTTTATTGTTGGAAAATATATAAGTATTGAAAAACAAATTGAAAAAACAAAAAACGCATATTATGATGTATTAGAAAAAATAGATCATGGTTGGCATGAAGAAAATAATGATCCAATACCTTTTGTAAAATATTTCTTAAAAGTAGTATTAGCTGCTTATAAGGAATTCGAAGAAAGAGTAGGAGTTGTTGAAGAAGCAGGTGCTAAGAGTAGTGTTTACGATATTGTTAAAAATTATTGTAAAAACAAATTAGGAAAATTTACCAGCTCTGATGTTATAAGAGATTGTCCAAGTGGAGGACGCTCTAGTATTTTAGATTCACTAAAAAAGTTAGTTGATGAAGGAATAATAGAAAAAAAAGGTACAGGAAAATCTACATATTATATCAGAATAGAAACTGAAGAAGAATTGTGGTTTAGTCCAAAACAATAATCCATAGTCCAAATTTTATTGTTTTTGGACTATATAAATTCAAGAATAATGGTTGCAATTAAAGCAATCATTTTTTTATAATTCTTTTTCTAATTTATTTATATTAATAATAGTATATAGTTTATTCTGATTAGCTATAATACCTTCATTTATTAGCTTTGATAACTCAAATGATAATGACGGTCTTTCTACATTTAATAGTGCTGCAAGCTCTGTTTTTGTGTATTCAATAACAAAGCTAGGCATCTTTGTTCTTTGATATTCTAAAAATAGAAATGCACATAATTTACTTCTTATTGTTTTATAGGATAAAAGCTTTATATGTTCATTTAATCTTATTGAATAATCTGATATTATTCTTAATACATTTTCCATAATTATTGGATTTATTTCCATTAAATATAAAAGATCCTTTTTTGAAATGATTTGTACTGTTGTTATAGTATCTGCGATAAAGCTTGCTTTATATTTGGGGTTTGCTGAAAAAAGAAGTGTAATTCCAATTATTTCATCTTTGTTTAATATTCTTATTATTTTTTCATGTCCATCTGAATAATTATGTATTGCTTTTATTGTTCCTCTTTTTACTATTGCGATAGAATCACATAAATCATTTTCTGAAAATATTTGTTCTCCTCTTAAGTATTCCTTTGTTTTTGTATTTATTCTTGATAATATTTTTGTTAATTCTTCATCATTAATATTTTGAAATAATCCCATATATTTAAAAAAGGAAGTAATTATAATTTTACTTCCTCATCCTCCTTGATTTGTTCTTTTGCAATAGCAAGCATAAGCTTAATTCTATTTTCTTGGTTAACCTTTGTAGCAGAAGGGTCATAGTCTATCGCAACAATATTTGCTTCAGGATGTATTTGCTTTATTTTTTTCATTACACCTTTTCCACAAATGTGATTAGGCAAACATCCAAATGGTTGTGCGCAAATGATATTTCCATAACCTATTTCAACTAGTTCCATCATTTCTGCGGTTAACAACCATCCTTCACCCATCTTTGTTCCATGAGATAAAACACCATTAGATAAATCCTTTGTGTGTTCAAAGTATTTCATAGGTGTAATTCTTGTCTTTTTGATGGCATTAATCATTATTGTTTCTCTACGTCTTAGATACCAAATTAAGAATTTATTTAGTAAAGCTATCTTTTTTGGAGTATTATATAGCTCATGATCATATAGTGAATTATAGAAGCAATAAAGTATAAATCCATATAAACCAGGAACCATTACCTCAGCACCCTGTGATACTAAAAATTCTTCTAGGTGATTATTACCTAAGCTAGCATATTTTATATATATTTCTCCTACTACACCAACCTTTGGCTTTGCATGAGATAAATCCATTTCTAAATTATCAAAATCCTTAGCTATTTGGATTAGATTTTTTTTCATATCACGATAGGATGTGCCTTTTTTTATTTCGAATTGCTTTAATATTTTATCAATCCAGCTTTGTGCTAAATTGTGTGCAATCTCAGGTGTTTTTGTATATGATCTGGTTTTATTATATAGATACATAATTGTATCAGCATATGTCATTGCGGCAGCAACCTTTTTAATCAAAGAATATGTAAGCTTAAGTCCACTATCCTTTTCTAGATTGCTCATATTCAATGATACAACAGGGATATATCCATAGCCTGCTTTTTTTAGTGCTTTTCTTAATAGATGGATGTAGTTAGATGCCCTACAGCCACCACCTGTTTGAGTGATTAATAAAACAACCCTATCTAAATCATTTCTATGATTTAAATTATCAATGAATTGCCCTATAACAAGAAGGGCAGGATAGCATGTATCATTATGTACATATTTTAATCCTTCCTCAACAACCTGTGGGCCTTCATTATGCATTATTTCAACCTTGTAGCCACTTTGAATAAGTGCACCTTCAAATAATGACATATGAAATTCTAGCATTGAAGGGATTAATATAGTATGAGTTTGTCTCATAGAAGCGGTAAATTTTGGATATTCAAGATTTCTATCTTCCATATTATTCCTCCAATTCCTTTTGCTTTAAGGCTGCAAATAAGCTTCTTAATCTTATTTTTACAGCACCTAAATTTGTAATTTCATCAATTTTAATTTGTGTATATATTTTATTTTTACTTTCAAGTATTTCTTTACATTCATCTGTTGTTACAGCGTCAAGTCCACAACCAAAGCTTACTAGCTGAACTAAATTCATATCCTTTTGTGTTGTGCAATATTTTGCTGCTGCATATAATCTTGAATGGTATGTCCATTGATTTAATACACCAGTTTTAAATTTATCAACTAAATGAGAAACTGATTCTTCTGTTATTACTGTTGCGCCAAAGGATGCTATAAGTTCATCAATTCCATGATTGACCTGAGGGTCAACATGGTATGGACGACCAGCAAGTACAATTATTGGTCTATTTTCTTCTCTAGCTTTTAAAACATATTTATTTGCTTCATTTCTAATATCATTTAGATAATTGTCATATTCCTTATATGCTAGGTCTGTAGCTTTAAGTATTTCTTTTTTTGAAATACCTTTAAAGTATTTTTTTAATATTAATGCTATTTTTTCAGCAAATAATTCTTTATTATGTATTGCGATAAAATCGCTAATAAATGTTTGTTCATTTATTCTTGATACATTATTTTCTATTTGTTGTGGATAATATGCAACAATAGGGCAATTATAGTGATTATCTCCTAAGTGTTCATCAATATTATAGCTTAAGCAAGGGTAGAAAATTGTCTTTTTGCCATCATTAAGCAATTTTTCAATATGACCGTGTACAAGCTTTGCAGGATAGCAAACAGTATCAGAAGGTATTGTATGCTGACCTTGAGAATATAGTTTAGCATTTGAAAAATCGCTATTTGTAACCTTAAATCCTAAGCTTGTGAAGAAGGTATGCCAGAATGGATATAGCTCATACATATTTAGAACAAGTGGAATAGCTATTTCACCACGTGCTCCATCCTTTGCTTCATAGCTTGTTAGCTTTTTTCTTATATATGCATATAGGTTATCACCTTTAATTGATGCTTTTTTATTTAATGGCTTTTCACAATTATTACCACTTATATATTTATTTGAATTATTACCAAATGTATTAATTGTTAATAAGCAGTGATTGTTACATCCTTGACATTGAATGTTTTTAACTGTATGTTCAAACTTTTCAAGCTCAGATTTTGTGATTGTTGTAGATTTTTCAATATGCAATGATTTTGCATATAAGGCAGCACCATAAGCACCCATTAATCCAGAAATATTAGGACATACAACCTCTAAATCTAATTCACGCTCAAATGCACGTAATACAGCTTTATTCAAAAATGTTCCACCTTGAACAACTATATGCTCACCAAGAGCTTTTTTATTTGTGGCACGAATTACCTTGTACAATGCATTTTTTACTACGGAAATAGATAAACCAGCAGAAATATTATCAATTGTTGCGCCATCCTTTTGGGCTTGCTTTACAGATGAATTCATAAATACTGTACATCTTGAGCCTAAATCAACTGGCTTTTTAGCCATTAATCCTAATTCAGCAAATTCTTTAATATCATAGCCTAATGCATTCGCAAATGTTTGAAGAAATGAACCACAGCCAGATGAGCATGCTTCATTTAAGAAAATGTTAGATATAACATTGTTTTCTATTTTGAAGCATTTAATATCCTGTCCACCAATGTCGATTATGAAATCAACATTTGGCATAAATTTTTTGGCTGCTAAAAAGTGAGCCATTGTTTCAACAAGACCACCGTCAAGATTAAATGCATTTTTAGCTAGCTCCTCACCATAACCAGTAGAAGCAGATGCCTTTATATTTAATTTAGGATAATTAGCATATAATTCTTCAAATATTGATTTAATTACACTAACAGGATTTCCTTTATTTGGTTGATAATTTTCATACCTTATATTACCTTCTTCATCAACAAGAACAAATTTTAATGTTGTAGAACCAGAATCAATTCCAAGATATAATCCCTTGTCATATTCATCAAGTGGATATGTTTCAACTCTTGCTTTATTGTGACGCTTTAAAAATTTATTATATTCATCTTCATTTTCAAAAAGTGGATTATTATATGCATATGTTGATTGATTAGTAAAATCATTTAAATAGCTTAATGTCTCATCAATATTTATTGATTCCTTTGCACATAGGGCAGCACCTATTGCTACATAAAATAGTGAATTAGGAGGACAAATACCCTCTGTATGTAAAACCTTATCAAAGCTGTTTTTTAGTTCTGATAGGAAGGTTAATGGTCCACCTAAATATGCAACCTTACCTGTTATTTCTCTTCCCTGTGCCAAACCACCAATTGTTTGATTTACAACTGCATAGAAAATTGATGCAGCAATATCTGATTTTGATGCACCTTGGTTTAAAAGTGGTTGGATATCACTTTTTGCAAAAACACCACATCTAGATGCAATAGAATATAGCTTTTGATGCTGAAGTGCTAGTCCATTTATTTCAGTAATGTCAACATTAAGTAATGTAGCCATTTGGTCAATAAATGCTCCAGTACCACCAGCACAGGAACCATTCATTCTTACTTCCATACCATCAGTTAAAAACAATATTTTTGCATCCTCACCACCAAGCTCAATTATACAATCAGTACCTGGGATTAGCTCGTTTGCTGCAATTCTTGTTGCGTAAACCTCTTGAACAAAAGGAATGTGAGCACCATCTGCGATACCCATTCCAGCAGAGCCAGAAATGGCAACATATGCTTCCTTATCAACAATTTTATTTTCTTTTAATTCAAGTAATTTTTTTATGATATTATCCTTTATATGTGAATAATGACGATTATAATCACTATAAATTATGCTGTTTTTTTCATCTAAAACAACGCATTTAATTGTTGTTGAACCGACATCAAGACCTATTTTTAGCATATGCTTCATCCTTTTTTTACATATTTTTTAAAACATATTGATTATATTATAAATAATATAATAAGTCAAATAATCGAAAAAAAATAACATATTTTTACATAATTTTTATTTAAAAAAACATTATTTTTTATGATAAAAATAACTAAAAAATTGTGTTGATTTTTCCATATTTTTACTTGTGATTTTATTCAAAAAATAGGGTTATTTTTTATAAGTTAATAACTGTTTTTTGGTTATAAAAATTTTCGTTTTTGTAAAATATCGTTGTATAAAATAACTTATTATTGTATAATAAGTAATGATATATTTTATTAAGGATTTGAGGTATTATTATGCGTAAATTATTTAGATATTTTTCGGTGCTATTTAGCTTATTGGCAATATTTGTTTTAGCATCATGCTCTAATGGCACAGATATTAAGGGTATAATAGAAACAGAAGCAACAAGAGATACAATAAAAACTTTTGTAAGCTTTGATAAAAATGAAAAGCTTGCAGAATCAACAACTACTGTATCTGTGAAATTATACAATATAGATGATGAATATCAGCAGGTTAAGTCAGTTTCACTTGAAAATCAAGCAGAGGGAGAAGCTGAATTTACAGGCTTAACTAAGGATACAGAATATATTATTCGTTTATGGGTATCAGTAAATAGCTATGAATATGAAATAGCTAAAACAACACAAAAGACTTCAGCTGGTGGAGATACAGCTGATGATCCAATCATTATTACTACAAAAGAAGAATTCTTAGAAATATCTAATGATTCTGATGCATATTATCAATTAGGTGCTGATATTGATTTTGCTGATTCAGAGGGTGAACCTACAGCAATCGATCTATTCAAAAGCTCAAGCTCATGCTTTAAAGGCTCTTTTGATGGAAAGGATAAAGATGGTATTGTTCATACAATAAAGAATTTCAAAATTTCATCAGCAACATATATGGGCTTATTTGGTTATATGAAGGAAGCTACTGTTAAGAATTTAAAGCTTGAGGGCGTTACTGCAGCATTAAATTCTTCAAAAAGCTATTCAGGTGCTTTATCAGGCTATGCAGAAAAATGTACAATTGAAAATGTTACTGTTGATGGATATACATTAACATCAAGTACAACATCATCAAGCATTGATTGTTATGCTGCAGGATTAATCGGCTTTGTTAAAAATACAAGTGTTGTTGATTCTTCAGTTTCTAATTTTAAGCCAACATTTAGTCAAGTAAGATCAAATTTATATTTTGGTGGTTTTATTGGTCAAGCAGAGGGAACAAGTAAAATAGAAGGTAATTCTGCAAATTTAGAATTATCATTATTACTTTATGCTTCTGGAAAGGATATGGCAATTGGTGGTTTCATTGGTGAATGTGCAACATCAAGTACGCTAAAGAATTGTCTATCTACTGGAAAATTAGAGATAAAGAGAACAGACTATCGTTCAAATTTATATATTGGTGGCTTTGCTGCAAGAGGTAAGGTAGGCCATTGTACTTTAGATAATTGTGCAGCGGTTGTTGATATATCAATATCTGCAGGAACAGAAGAATCACCTGTTCAATTATCAGAAAAATTGTATGTTGGTGGTTTAGTAGGATATGTGGCATACACAAAAGGTATTACTAATTCATTCTATGTTTCATTAAATGATGGAATAAAGATTATTTCAAAAATTGATAATGATACTAAAGATAACAATTTTATATCATTAACAATTGCTAAGAATGATATAGCTTCAAAGGTTACAAATGTTTATTCTTTTGATGATAAATTAGCTGTTATAGGTATTTCTGAAGAAGAGGGTAAAACTGAGGTTAAGGATACTGTAATAATTAATTCCTCTATAACTAATGATTTGTCTGTTTTATCAGATTTAATGCGTGATACAATAAAAAATATTAAAGGAATAGAATAATTTTTGGAAATAGAGCTTATGCTCTTTTTTCGGCTATTAATTGAGGTGATTATTTTATGGGACTAATGCTTTATAATTCATTATCAAATCAAATTGAAGAGTTTGTTCCAATTAATGGTAATAAGGTTAATATGTATGTGTGTGGACCAACAGTTTATAATTACATACATATTGGAAATGCAAGACCAGTAATTTTTTATGATATGCTTAAAAACTATTTGAAGTTTTTGGGATACGATGTTACATATGCATCAAATATTACTGACGTTGATGATAAGATTATCAACAAGGCTTTGGAGGAAAATAAATCTGAAAAGGAAATAGCTAAGTTTTATGAGGATGCTTATTTTGATGCGGTAAAAAAGGTTGGAAGTTTTAAGCCTGATTTAATTCCACACGCAACTGATTATATAGGTGAAATGATTTCATTTATTTCTGAGCTTATCGAAAAAGGCTATGCTTATGAGGTTGATGGTGATGTTTTCTTTAGAGTAAATAAAATTAAAGATTATGGTTGCTTATCAAATCAAGTAAGCGAGGATTTAGAACAGGGTGCTAGAGTAAATGTAAATAGTAAAAAGGAAAATCCTTTAGATTTTTCTTTGTGGAAAAACACAGATGTTGGTATTAAATGGGACTCCCCATTTGGTGCAGGAAGACCAGGTTGGCATACAGAATGTGTTGTTATGAATCATAAGCTGTTTAATGGTATGATTGATATTCATGGTGGCGGAATGGATTTGAAATTCCCACATCATGAAAATGAAATTGCTCAATGTGAGGCTTTGTATAATAATCATTTAGCAAAATATTGGATTCATGTTGGTAGACTTGATCTATCAGGGGCTAAGATGAGTAAATCATTAGGAAATTGTATTTATGTTAAGGATATAAATACAACAAAGGAAGGAATGATTTTAAGATGCTTGATCTTATTTGCACCATATAGAAGTATTATTTCATATAGCGAGGAATTAAAGGCTCAATATGAAAAGGAATATGATAAGTGGCAAAGAGCATATAAGCAAGCATTGTATGAGCTTCAATATCGTGGTGTTGATATTAAGGATATAGATGATTCATATATAAATAGTTTTAAGGAATATATGAATCAGGATTTAAATGTTCAAAATGTTTTAACATTAATTACTAATATTATTAAAGAAATAAATACTACATTACGTGCTAAAAATTATGAAAGATTAGCTATTGTTGTAAATACATTAATGACAATATTTAATGTTTTAGGTATAAATTTATTTATTAATCCAATGACTGATGAACAGTTGGATGTTTATAAAAAATGGAATGATGCAAGAATTAATAAGGATTTTGATTCTGCAGATGTTTTCCGTAATAAATTAGTTGAGTGGAAAATATTATAATGAATCCTAATCAATATAATGGATTAACCTTAGCTTACATTGGTGATGCTGTATTTGAATTAATTATTCGTAGGCATTGTGTTGAGCTTGGGTTTGGAAAAGTAAATGATTTACATAAAAAGGTAATTAAATATACAAATGGTAAAAGTCAATCTGAGTTTATTCATTATTTTTTAGAAAATAATATATTAACTGAGGATGAATTGTTAATTTTTAAAAGAGGTAGAAATTCTCATGTTAATACATGTAGAAAAAACTTAGATTTAAAGGACTATTTAGATGCAACAGGTTTTGAAGCATTATTTGGTTATTTATATCTAAATAACAATTATGAAAGAATAAATCAATTAGTTGATATTATTTTGAAGGAGGCGAAGCTAAATGACAAAGGATAAAAACTTTGAAGAGCTAACTGAAGAAGAATTAGAAGAACTGATTCAAAGTGAAGAGGCAGAGGATTTAAAGGCTGATGAAACTTTAGATTCTGAGGAGGTTTCTTCTGAGGATGCTGTTGTCTATAAGGATGTTGAGGAGCATTTTGAGATTTCAAAGGAAAAAAATACTTCTAGTGATAAGGTAAGTAATTCTTCTTCTGTAAGAGAAGAAATTGAGGTTAAATCCTTAAAGGATCAAAAAAAGCTTGAGCGTGAACGTAAAATCGAAGAAAGAAGATTAAAGATTGCTAAAGAAAGAATGATTAAGCAGCATAGAAGAGCAATAAAGAAAAATCCTGAAAAGCTTATTCGCTATGATACTGATATTCAAAATGGATTATCTTTAGAAATTGTTGAAAAGAGAGTTCTTGATAATTTAGTTAATGATGCTAATACAAAAAAGACTAAATCAATTCCAAAGATTATTTTAACTAATTTTATTACATTCTTTAACATATTAACATTTGTAATTGCTGGTATATTAATTTCAGTTAAGGCATTTACAGATTTAACATTTTTAGCTATTGTACTCGTTAATATTACAATTGGTACTATTCAAGAAATTCGTGCTAAGAAAACAATCGATCGTTTGTCGCTTATTTCTGCTCCTACTGCGGTTGTAAGACGTGCAGGAGTTAATCATGAAATAGCAGTAACAGAGGTTGTTTTAGATGATTTGTTGTTATTAGAAAATGGAAAGCAAATTTGTGCTGATTCAATTGTTGTTGATGGACAAATTGAGGTTAATGAATCATTATTAACAGGTGAAAGTGATGCGGTGATTAAAAAGCCTGGAGATGTTTTATATTCTGGCTCATTTGTTGTTTCAGGAAAATGTAGTGCAAGAGTTGACAAGATTGGTAAGGATAATTACATTGAACAGCTAACAAATCAAGCTAAAAAATATAAGAAGCCAAAAAGTGATTTATTAATGTCATTAACATGGTTAATTCGTGTTATGGCAGTTGTAATTATTCCAATTGGTCTTATATTATTTTATATAATGTATTTTAAAAATGGACTAGATTATGTCTACGCTATTCGTAAAACAGCTGGAGCGATGATTGGTATGATTCCTTCTGGATTATTCCTGATGACCTCTATTGCTTTAGCTGTTGGTGTTATTAGATTATCTCAAAGAAATGTATTGGTTCAAGAATTATATTGTATTGAAATGCTTGCCAGAGTAAATTGCATTTGTTTAGATAAAACAGGTACAATTACTGATGGTACAATGAGTGTAAAAAATGTTGTTTATTATAATACAGTATACGGTCTTGCGACAAAAAATATTATTTCTGCGATGCTTAATGCTTTGCAGGATACAAACCTTACTTCTGTAGCATTGGAAGAAAAATTTGGTCTTGGTAAAAGAATGAAGCATGTTGCTGCTATTCCATTTAGCTCACAAAGAAAATATCAGGCAGTAACATTTGATAAATTTGGAACATTTATTTTAGGTGCTCCTGAATTTGTATTAAAGGAAAAATATAATACAATTCAGAAGGATGTAAATAAATATGCTGCATTAGGCTATCGTGTTTTATGTTTAGCTCATAGAGAAGGTATAATTAAAGATGGTCAATTACCTGATTCTCAAATTGAAGTAATCTCAATGATTTTAATTGAAGATAATATTCGTCCTGATGCTGTAAACACAATACGCTATTTTAAAGAATCTGGTGTTCAGGTTAAGGTTATTTCAGGAGATAATCCGATTACAGTTTCAAAAATCAGTCAAAGAGCTGGAATTGAAAATGCAGAAGAATATATTTCTTTAGATGGATTAAGTGATTCTGATGTAGCGAAGGCTGCAACAAAATATACTGTATTTGGTCGTGTATCTCCTGCTCAAAAGAGATTATTAATTCAAACATTGAAGGAAAATGAAATGACTGTTGCCATGACAGGTGATGGTGTTAATGATATTTTAGCTTTAAAAGAAGCAGATTGTTCAATTGCTGTTGCTTCTGGTAGTGAAGCTGCACGTAATGTTTCACATCTTGTATTATTAGATTCTAATTTTGATTCTATGCCTAAGGTTGTTGCTGAAGGTAGAAGAGTAATTAATAATATTACATCTGTTGCTTCACTTTTCTTAACAAAAACAATATTCTCATTGTTTTTAGCAATTCAGGCATTACAAACTGGTGTTTATCCTATTTCAACAAATCAATTAATTTTAATTGATACCTTAGCAATTGGTCTTCCTTCATTATTCTTAGTAATGGAACCAAATAATAATGAGGTACAGGGTAAATTCTTGTTTAACGTTATTAAAAAAGCCCTCCCTGGAGCGATTGTAATATTAGTCATATCTATAGTGACGTTTGCATTATCTGATTCACTTGGCTTAGATAATACATCACTTTCTACTGTAATTGTTATTGCGGCAACACATACATGCTTAATGGTATTATTTAAAACATGTAAGCCATTTACTACACTAAGAAGATCTTTATGTACGTTGTGCTATACTTTGTTTATTTTCTTTATTACTGTATTACCACAATTCTTAGAATTTAGACCTATTTTTGCGTTTGCTGAATATTATTCTCCAACATTAACAAATAAGGTTATAACATCATATCCAAATGTTGAAATCAGTAAGGATAATTATTATATAATTGATGGTGTAGTAACCTCAGTTTCTAAAAATCCTAATGATAAATCAGATTATTTTGTTGCCTCATTAGATTCAGAAACTCATAAATACTATTACACAATCAAAGGTGATTCAACTGCCACTAAGATTTCAGAGGTTGTTATACCAGATATTTCTTATGGTGATGATGGTAGAATATATTTAGGTGGATTTAAAGCAAATGTTAATTATTCTGATATATTTACATATACAATTGATGGGAATAATAATTGCAAGAAAACACAAAATTTTTATGTAGATGAAAATGGATATTTATTCCAAGCTACTGTCACTTTTGATAAAAATGGTGAAATGAAGGTTGATGCAAAGTCTGAAATCACTATTACATTACCAAAAAATAGAAATTATGATTATTATGGTCATAATAGAAATTATGGTACTGCAAAGGATAATGTGGTTCAATATAGAGTGATGCCAACTGTTGAAATATCTCAAGGAGAATTGATTATAAACGGTAAGGGTGGAGAAGAAGAAATAATTAAGGGTGAATCTGAATATTTGAAATATCGTCTTCCAGAAGGAGTAACTACTCTTGAAGGAGCATCTATTAAAATTGATCCTAAAACATTACAATTATTAATTAATGGTAAGGTTGTTAATAAGGTAGCTGTTGGTGATGATAATATTTCAAAGCCATATGTAGTATCCCTTCCTACATTCTCAACTAATGCGAACAATCCTTTATATCCTGGTGCTTTATATATTGGTGCAATTGATTCATCTTATACAATTTATGAAGTGTATGGTGAGTCAACTAAGCTAGATTCTAGAACTACAAAGTTCGTAATTTATGATAAGCTTGGTAGACCAATTGAATATGTAAAATCTGATAAAGAAAGCCATGTATCATATCTAGATAAGCATGAATATATATTTAGTGATATTTCTTCAGGCTTCCAAGCATATTTTGGAAAGGATGGAAATAAAATCCAAGTTTATAATGGTGATGAATCATTATCAGTTGTTCCATCTTCAACTGTATATCAGCTTACATATGGTGAGACTTCTATTGATGGAAAGCCTATTACATATCCTATGTCAGATGACAAAACTGGTAGAGGTGTTTCTATTAATGAAACCTCAATTTGTCCAGATATTGCTGTAACTGAGGCTGGACATTATATAATAAATAGTTATTATACTAATTATATAGCAAGTACATCTGGTAATTTAAATCCAAGAATTGATGATAATTATAATCTTGTTTTAGGTGAGGTTGTAACTGATTATAAGATTCCTACTTCTGATGTAACAACTCAAAAGGGTGGAATGGTTAAGCCACTTACTGTTGAGGCAAAGATTTTCTGCTTAATGCTATGCTTAATTTCGGCGCCACTTATGAAGGTATTACAGGGCTTAATTCCTTGGATAATTAAGCAAATTAAGCTTATTCAAAAATTATTGAGTAAGTTCTAGTTTATTAATTTAATACTAATATAACTACAATCCTGTAGAGCTTTAAGCTTTGCAGGATTATTTTTTAGGTTTTAGCAGTTTTTTTGAAATTGCATTTTCATTATCTAGTAAAATAACCTACATTGTGATATAATCTAACTGCTAAACACGAGCGGAGAAAAAAATGATAAAAATATATGGAAAAAATTGTGTATATGAGGCTATACGCGCAAATGCTAAATTAATAATGGTATCTGTTTTAGATACATATCAAAAAAAAGATTTCAAATTCATTCAAATGCTTGAGGATAAGAAAATATCATATGAAATTCTATCTAAGGATAAAATGGATAAGAAATATGGTTTTAATCATCAAGGATATGGTGCATTAAGAGAAGACTATATGCTTTGTGATGATTCAATTATTGATTCTTTACCTTCTTTTGGTGCAAGAATTCTTATATTAGATGGAATATCAGATCCTCATAATCTTGGTGCAATCCTAAGAAGCGTTGATGCGTTTGGAATTGATCTTGTTGTTCTACCAAAGAATCGAAGCTGTAATATCAATGAAACTGTTGCTCATGTTTCAACAGGTGCGATAGAGCATACAAAGATTATGATTGTTAATAGCCTAAATTCATTTGTTGTTAATTTGAAGAAAAGAGGCTATTGGATATGTGGTACAGACGCCAAAGGAGACGTTTTAGCAAGCGAAATAGATAAAACCCTTAACCTTGCGATAATAATCGGTTCTGAGGGCTTTGGAATGTCTAAAACACTTGTTAAGGAAAGCGACTATTTGATTTCAATACCAATGGTTGGACATGTAAATAGCTTAAACGCTTCTGTTAGTACAGCAATCGTATTACATGATTTAATGAATAAAAGCAAATAATAGAATTGTATTATAAATATAATGATTATGAGCTTCTATATTATATAGAAGATGGTTGTGAAATTGCTTTTGAAATTTTATTAAAAAAATATGAAATATTAGCAAACAAATTAGCTATAAAGTATTGTAAAATTCATCATATTAAGGATGATCTTTTGCAAGAGGGTCTGATGGTGGTCTGGAAGTGTATTAAGTGCTTTGATCAAAGAAGAAATGTTTCATTTTATTCATTTGTTCATTTATGCATTGAACACAGATATATATCTTTATGTCAAAAAAATAAATACTATCAAAACACTAATTTTTTATCAGAAGATTGTATTGATTATTCAAATAAAAATCATTATTTATTTAGATTTGAAAAGTTATTTGATGATGATTTGGATAAATTGATTTATAGGGAATGCTTTTTGGATGGTGTTTCTATAAATTATTTTAGTAAAAAATATTCATATAAATATTCACTAATTCGTTTAAGATATAATAGAATTAGGAGTAACCTAAAAAAAATATTGACTAATTAATTATTATGTCCTAAAATATTACTAGGACCTTGTAAAGGTTTTTTTCTTTTGGAAAAATGGAGGTGGATTTCTATGAGAACAAAGGTTATATTGGTATGTGAGGAATGCTTGAGTAGAAATTACACTACAACAAAAAATCCTCAAAAGAATACTGAAAGAATAGAAATGAAAAAATATTGTAAGACTTGTAATAAATATACAATTCATAAAGAAACTAGATAAGGAGATATGTATGGAAGAGAATAAAAATGAAATTGTAGAAGAAACTTCTAATAAAGAAGAATCTTCAAAGGAAAGAGTAAAAAATAATTTAGATAAGCAGCTAAAAAAGAGTCAAGAGAAGTTTGAAGGTAAATCAAGAATCCTTGAATACCTAAAGCAAGAGCATAAATGGGAAAACTACTTATTCGTAGTTGTTTCTATTGTAACATTAATGCTAGGTGTTTTAATTTTAAGTGATGTTTTAGTGGTTAAAGAGGATTTCCCTTTAATTGGTAAATATCCAGATGTATTTGCATGGGTATTAGTTGTTATAGCTGGTTTAGGTGTTGTTTATGCGTTATATCCATTCTTTAAGCCAGCACTTCCTGAATTTAAGAAAATTAGTTGGCTAAAATGGCCTAAGTTTTTAGGTAATGTTATTCGTGTTTTCTTATTTTTGATTATTTTTACTTTATTATTCTTGTTATATGATTCATTCATACAACAAATATTAGCTAGGATATTTTAATTAAGGGTAGGGTAATATTATGAGAAGATGGTATGTTGCGACTACATATTCTGGATTTGAAAATTCAGTTAAGCAAGATTTAGAACGTCGTATGGAATCAATGAATATGACTGATATTATTTATCAGGTATTAGTACCAGAAGAGGTTACTGAGGTTACTGATAAAAAAGGAAATAAAAAGCAAAAGGTTTCAAAGATGTTCCCTGGTTATGTTTTCGTAGAAATGGAAGTAGACAAGGAAATGGATGAAAAGGCTTGGTTTATGGTTAGAAATACACCAAAGGTTACAGGCTTTTTAGGATCATCTGGTGGAGGAACAAAGCCAGTTCCAATTTCTAGAGAAGAAATGGATGGTATTTTACGTAAGCTAGGTATGATTTCAAAGCCTAAATTTGAAATCAATGTTGGTGATAAGGCTCAAATAGCTGAAGGATCTTTTACAGGCTTTACTGGAGAGGTTGCCGCAGTTAATGAGGAAAAAGAAATGGTTACTATTTTAGTTGAAATGTTTGGTGGACGTTCAACTCCAATGGAATTCCCATTCTCTCAAGTTAAAAAGATATAATTAATGACTGCTTAGGCAGTCTTTTCTTTTTGAATAATGGTATTTTATATAGCCAATTAAATATTATTTTCTCAACAGGCATGAATAATGAAATAATAATATTTTTCAAGTATAATTTATATTGCCATATGTGAATATGGAACATTTTATAAAGGAGACAATGGGATGAGCTTTTTACGTTCAGAGGAGACAATGAACGTGTAAAGGGAGGTAACTACGGTGGAATACCTAATTATTCTTGTGGTAATACTGGTGTTAATCATTATTATCATTAAGAATTGTGATTCTTTTAAAAAGAAGTAGTTAGCTTCTTGTTCATTGTTTCCTAAAAAAATGAGAAAAGGGATTAGTAGCAGCTAATCCCTTTTCGTTTTTCTTCTTCTTGTTCATTGTCTCTTGGACACTTATATTATAATAAAAAAATAAATAAAAATCAATTATTAATTTATTAGATTTAGTTTTAAAATTTTCCTTTTTAATAAAATTTTTTTGTAAATATGGTGTTTGTGAACAATTTTTCAATCATATTTATCTTTAAAAATACGGAAAAAATATAACAAAAATTTGTGTTGTTTTTTCCAAAAATTTTAACATTATCACAACAAAGAAATTGTATTTGTTTACTTGATTTTCGTGTCATATCAAAATTGGTACAAAAGTTGACTTTTGTTGAAAAATGTTATAAAATAAAACATGAGGGAGATTATTTACTTTAGTAAATAAATTTTTACGGTTCGAAATTTAATATTTACTGAGTAAAAAATCAAGTTTTTTTAATTAAAATTTTTAATTTTAAATTATAGACTTTTTGTCATTATTATAAAAACTATCGATTAGGAGGTAGGCATTTATGAGTAAGAATAAGAAAATCATAAATAGTATTTTAACGAAAGGAATTATATTGTTTGGAATCCTAGTTTTTGTCTTTGGATTTGTTTTTGATATGTTTAATTCAAACAAACAAGAAGATGAAATTAGTAATAGCAATGAGACTAATGAGATAATTAGCAGTTGTGAAGAAGAACATTACCATGATGTAGAGCATTGTCATGATGAAGATTGCTCTTTGGATGTTAGTTTATTAGCAAATGATGAAATTATTGCACCTGATGCTCCTGTTATAACTAGCTGGACCCCTTGTACAAATGCTTCATATGTTGATTTGGTATACAATGAAGCATATGGAGGCTATTTTGTTACACGTGTATATTATCAAGCGAATTATTGTGGAGCTAGAGATACAAATGCGATATTAAATATGGAAATACCAAACTATATTGGTGATAAAAAAATTGTTGGTATTGCCGATGATTTTTACTATGGTTGGTATTGTACTTATTGTCATGATTGGCGATATATGAATTTGAATAATGTTAAATTGAATTCGGAAATGAAATATATCGGAAGAAATGCATTTTATAAAGATACAAATAATGAATATTATTATTCGACATATAAGGATAGAAATATTACTGTTGATATCTCGGAGTGCTCAAAATTAGAATATGTTGGAGATAATGCGCTTAGAAGTAGACCGGTTAACAATATCCCTAAGGAGTTACCAGAATTAAAAGTGGTTGGTTCATATGCATTTTTCAATACAATAAGAACAGAATATAAGCAAAATGCAGTTATTAGTCTTCCTAAGGTTACATCAATTGGTGAATCAGCTTTTGAAGGATGTACAGAATTAAAAACAATATCTGTTGGTAATAGTTTGGTAACACTAGGTAAAAAAGCCTTTTATAATTGTCCTAGAATTGAGTATATTGCAATTCCACAAACTGTTACTTCAATTGGAGAATATGCATTTGCAAGGTGTACTAATTTAACTACTGCTTTGATTAACTGTCCTATCTTAGGTGATTACATGTTTGAGAATTGTAGTTATTTGTCAGTGGTTAATATTTCTAAGGACCTTACAAAAATTAATAGGTATGCATTCTATAATTGTACAACATTAACTACTTTGACATTTGGAAGTAAAATCACTGAAATAGAAGATCATGCTTTCTATGCAACCGGTATGATGAATGTTACTATTCCAACAAGCTGTACAAAAATAGGTAATTTTGCTTTTGCAGACTGTGCTGGTTTAATTAATATTAATCTATCAAATGTTGAAACTATAGGAAATTCTGCATTATTAGGCTGTATTGCTTTAGATCAAATAATAGTTCCTGCAACAGTTACTTCAATTGGTACATATGCTTTTTCTGAATGTTCTACATTAAGAAGCATTGTATTTAATTCTGATCACTTAAGTGAAGGAATGTTTAAGGATGATGTTATGCTAGAAAGCGTAACATTTAGTAGTCCTTCTACAATAACTGAAGTTCCTGATTATGCATTTATGAATTGTTCTTCATTATCTAGCTTAGCATTTATTGATAATGAGACTAGTTCATTAACAAATATTGGTATTAAAGCATTTTACAATACTGCTTTTACAAGCCTAAGCTTAACTAAAAATCAGATTTTGAGCAATGAATCTTTTGCTGAATGCAAAGAATTAACAGAGGTAAATATTAATATTTCAGCTATACCTCAAAAAGCTTTTTATCATTGTGAGAAATTATCTAAAGTAACAGTAGGTTCTTTAGTAAATAATACTTCAACTATCGATGCTGGTTCATCAGATAATTGGGCTGTAGGTCCTGAAGCATTCGCAAATTGTGATTCTATTACTACAATTGATATTACAAACAATGTCATTGGAGAAAAGATGTTTTATGATTGCGATGGTTTAGTTTCATTTGAATTACCTGAATCAATCGAGTATGTTGGAGATTCTGCATTTGCTCATAATGATGAATTAACAACAGTAGTTTTAATGAGTACCGTTTTAGGTACAAACATGTTTAAGGATGATGGCAAGCTTGTTAATGTTCTACTTGCCTCAACTGTAACATCATTACCAGATTATTGTTTCTATGGAAGTAATTTAACAACAATAACAATACCTTCATCAATTACGAGCGTTGGTGTTGGTGTGTTTGAAAATAGCTTAAAGCTTAATAATGTTACAATTCAAAATAATGTTATTGGTGAAGCTATGTTTAAAGGCACAACAGCATTAAAATCAATAACAATTCCTGAAAATGTAAATTCAATAGGCAAAGAAGCATTTATGAATTCTGGTCTTATTTCAGCTACCTTAAATTCTCCAATTATTGGTGAATCTATGTTTGAAGGCTGTGCTTCATTCCAAGGAAATGTTTTAAATCCAGATAATGTAACTTATTCACTTGAAATTGATAATTCATATACATCTATTTCACAAAAAGCATTTAAAGGTACTGCGGTAGCATATGTGAAAATTAATGCATATATGTCTGATTATATGTTTGATAGCTGTACAAAACTAAGCTCACTAATAGTTGGCGAGGATGCCACTGGAGGTAGCCATTCATTCCAGAATTGTACTCACCTTTCATCAGTGCAATTGAATAATACGTCAACAGATGCTTATATGTTTGCTGGTGATATCAATATAACTTCATTATCATTATCAAGCAATTTTGAAAATATTGGAGATTATTCATTCGAAAGCTGTACAGGATTAACTTCTTTAAATATTTTATCTACTTCATTTAAGAAGATTGGAACATTTGCATTTAAAAACTGTACAGGCCTAACTACAATAACTGTTCCAAATAGTACAGAAGTAATAGAAGAGGGTGCATTTAATGGATGTACTTCTTTACATACATTACAACTTCCATTTGTTGGTAGAACAATATATTCACCAACAACTACAGGTTCAAAAACATTATTTGGTTGGATATTTGGAAATATTGCAGATACTAATGATAAGGTGACCGAAACAACATCTCATTTTGGTTCAGGAGCAAATGATTATTATGTATTTGATATTCCAAATTCATTAATAAATGTGATCATTACAAAGGAAATAAAACTTCAATATGGAGCATTTGAAAATTGTTCATACATTAAATCTATTTCATTACCTAGTTCTTTAACTGAAATAGGAGATATAGTATTTAAAAGATGTGCAAGTTTAGGTTCTAAAATAGAAGATGGAGATAGTGAATCTGTAAAAGCTAACGTTTTTGAAATACCTTCATCAGTTACTACTTTTGGAAATAATATTTGTGAAGAATCAGGAATTGTTAATGCTAAGGTTCATAGCACTACTATTGGCCAAGCTATGTTTAAAAACTGTGAATCACTAATTTCTTTTGAGGGTGAAAATTTAATTTCTGTAGCTCAAAATGCATTCTTTAGTTGCGGAAAGCTTGCAAGAGTAGTACTAAATACAAGCCCAGAAAATTGTATAACAACAATAGGAGTATCAGCATTTGAGGATTGCGTTTTATTAGCTGAAATCAATCTATATAATACAATTACAACAATTTCTTCTAGAGCATTCTATAATTGTGAGAGATTATCATTGACAATGATGCCTATAAACTTACAAGTATTAGGAGAATCAGCATTTGAATATTGTGATGCGATAAGCTCTATGTATTTTAGTGAAAGTTTAACAAATATTGAAACTAATGCATTTGCAAATTGTGCAAATTTAATTGGAGTTCATTTCGAAGGAACAGTAATTGGTCCAAAAATGTTCTATAATGATACTTTATTATCAGAAATAGAAATTGATTCAATTCAAACAATAGGCGATTATGCATTTGCTGGCTGTGTTAATGTTGAGAGATTATATTTACCAACAACATTGTTAACAATTGGTGCTCATGCTTTTGATAGTGGACTTGCAAGTGATGCTGAAAATCAATCAGCACTATGTGAAGTTATCATTCCTTCTTCAGTTACAGAAATAAGAGCACATGCATTTGCAAATAATAGAAATTTAGTTTATGCAACATTTGACAATCTATCAATTGGAAGTCATATGTTTGATGGTGATATTTCATTAACTAAGGTTAATTTTGGCAATGTTCAGACAATAGGTACTTATGCATTCTATAATTGTTCTAATTTAGAAATTAACACATTACCAAACACAGTAACAACAATAGGTGAATTTGCTTTTGCCGGTTGTACTCAAATTACAAAATTTATTATTCCTGATAGTGTAACTTCAATTGGAAGAGATATATTCTGGAATGTAGGTGTTACAGAATTAACAACTCCATTTATTGGTCATGAAAATTATGTAAATGATACTACAGCTGGTTCTGCGAAGCTTAACTCAAATGGTGCATATTTGTATGATTTTTCAATGCATACAATTGGTTGGTTCTTCGGTGTTGATGTAAACTGCTATGGAAAGTATTCAAATGGTCAACATTGTCATTATGATATTAGAACATCTTTACCATACACAAATACTGAAGTTGAAACATATTCAGCTAGATTCTGGTATCAATCAGACATGCTTTATACTTCAGAAAATGGAGTTGGTGGAGCTAATGAAAATGGTTATGATAATCACTATGAGGATTGGGTTCTTCCGAAAACATTAAAAAAGGTTACAGTAACTAAGCAAACTACAATTCAGCGCTATTCGTTCTACGGAGCTAAATATATTGAAGAAATAGTTATAAGCGATAATACAACCGCTATTCAAGCAGCAGCATTCTATGGCTGTGAAGGATTAAAAGAATTAACAATACCATTTGTTGGTTGGACAGCAACATCAACTGGTACAGGAAAAATGGGTAATTCATTTATACGTTATAACAGTGGAAGTCCTACTGCAGCTTTAGGTGTGTTAGGTCTATATTTCTATGAATATGAAGATTGGAGTACATATCCAATACAGTATGCTGGTAGTGTCCCTGTTGCAACTGTAGATAGAAATAGCCCTATTGTTAGACAATATTGTAGTGGTACTACTTACTATGATTATATAATACC
>JALEQD010000112.1 GCA_022768655.1 Anaeroplasma sp. | reverse complement strand
CAAACTGTACAGAAGGTAGTGTTTCTGGTTATTTTAGAATTGTTCCAAGAAAGGTGACTTTAGAATATATAGAATCTTTCCAATATGATGGACATCCACATGATCCAGATTTTAAAGTTATAACTGGAACAACAGATACATTAACAGTGCTATATGAACGTGCTGATGGTAATGCAGATCAACCAGTTGAAATTGGTGAATATAAATTATATGTTTATTTTTCTTCAACTGTAGTAAATTATGTTCTTGATTTACCATATGATGAAAATGGTAGACAATATGTTATGTTTAATATAACAAAACGTAAGCTATTATTTGATTATTCAGTAAGCAAGGAATATGATGGTTCAATTTGGGAAATGAAAACTGAGCTTATTGATGGCAAGTGGCAAAATACATGGAAGGTTGATGGATTATTATCTAATCATATATTCTCTGCCCATATTTACACATCTTCTTACATAAAAGGTACATATATTTATTCAACTATATCAAATATTAACACTTTAATGAAGGTTGTCGTTAAAGATCCAGCTATTTATGATAATAATGGTAATGATGTTAGTAAGTATTATGATACTATTGATTATAATATCTTTATTAAGATAACATTACCTACTTTAGGCGCAACATTCGAGGATATTGAAATTGCTTATGATGGTCAAGCTCATGAAATGACGCCTGTTATTCCTACAAATGTTGATCCTTCTCAATTAAGTATTCAATACAAAACTAAAGAGGATGTAGGAAATGATCAAAATTGGCAATATGATAGTTCAAACTGGAAAACTACTGCACCATCATATACAAATGTTGGTGAATATACAGTTTATGTTTGGATTCAATCATTGTATTATGATGATTTCTTTGGTTGTGCAACATTAACGATTAATAAAGCAAATCTAAAAATAAAAATTGATGAATTTGATGCAACATATAATAACTATGATTATCAAGTATCTTATAGATGTGAAAATGTTCCTTTAATTGATAAGAATTTAGCATTTGTTAGATATTATTCAACTAAGGATGTTACTATTGAACAGCTAAGAAGCTTATATGCAGATTTCAACTCAAACAATTCTCTTTATGATATTGTTAGTGCATATGGCAAAAAATCAATGGTTAATGCCGGAGATTATTATGTTGTTGTATATTTCAGCGAAACTTCAAATTATTATGCTTCATATAACAATTTTGAAATTGTTACTGTGAAGAAGCGTCCAGTTTATTATTCAATTACAACTGGTATATACATTGTGTTAAATAAAGAATATGATGGTTCTATATATGAAATAACTTTAGGTTCATCATACAAATATGATACAGGTTTATTAGAAGATCATACATTTGATTCAAAAGCCATATTTGTAATTGGTACATGTTCAAAGAATGCGGGTGTATATTTAACAACTGGAGAAACCAAAGATTCATATACATCACTTAATTTACCAATTCATACAATGGGATTTGTTTATACTGAAGGTCATATTTATGACAAGCTTGGTAGAAATGTAATTGATAATTACATGCCTGTTGTTTATAATGATAACCTAACAGTCATCATTGAAAGAACACATATATTAGATGGTGCATTCCAAGCATTTGATACTGAGCGTGAATATGATGGTAAAGCACCAAATCCAGATGTTATTTCTCCATCTGATGGTAAATTAACATATAAATATTATTCTGTTATTGAAGAAAATGGCACAAACACAATTGGAAGTGAAGTGCATCCAAATGATACAAATGGTGCACAAAATGATTGTAGAAATGTTGGCTATTATTATGTTGTTGTAAGTCAAGATATTGGTACAAATTATTATGCTCCTACATATACAACTTCAGCATTTGTTAGAGTGGTTCCTAGAAATATAGAAGCTACTTGGGAAAATACAGAGGTTGTGTTTAATGGTGAAAACCAAATGGCAAATGCATATTATAAGGATATTGATAATAATATAGTTCCATTAAAGACTTATGCATTAGTAAATTGGGAATCACTTGAGGGTGTATTACATGCATCAACATATATGGTGTATGCAGAACAAACAACAGATCCTAATTACCATATTACTGGTTTAGGTGATGCTTTAGATAATGATGTTAAATATTTCGTTATTACAGCAAAGGAATATAATATTTATTTATATAAAACAGGTACTTCAGGAAGCTATATTGAATTTGACACACCAAGTAGACAATTTACATTTAATTTCAACCAAGATTATTTTAATCCTAATAATAGTAATTATACAGGTGATGCTTGGATATCTAGTAATTTAAGAATTCAAAAGAGCAAACATGAAGAAGTAGATGCTGTAATATCTACAATTCGTTCTGATTCAGGTACATATTATGGAAATGATATGTTTAATTTTACTGTTTGTGTATTAACAAATGATAATATTGATGTTACAAATAGTATTAGCTTTAATATATTAGGTGGTGTAATAATTAAATCTAATGTATTAAAATTTAGCATTACTGATAATGGTATTATTTCTAGACCATATAAGGGTACACCTTATACTATTTGGGATTTTGTTACATTAATTAATCCAACTAGCGCTATTTATTTAGATGAATTATTATATTCAACAAATGGCACTGATTACACTAAAGCAGACATTGGTGATACAAATACTCAATGGAGTGCAACTGAAACAGGTGTTCATGAGGTATGGTTTAAATTTAAATTTGGTGATAGTACTGGTGATGGAAAAATCGTTTTAACAATTGAAGCAAAAGAATCATTTATTCATTTTAAAGACATTAATTATACTAAGGAATATAATGGTCTACCTGTAACATATGATACTATTAAAAATCTTATTTCAGCAGCCGAATATAATGGAGTTACAACTAGTTTTGATAATTTAGTATTCAAATTCTATGATATTAATGATTTAGATAATCCATTAATAACACGTCAAGGTACTGAAGAAATAGTAGGTACAGTTACAAATAGATATAACTATTATCCTACAAATGTAGGTACCTATAGAGTAGTTATTACAAGCTTATATGATGATATTCCTGGTACTATACCTTCAGGTTATAAATTAAATTATAAGCCTTTAGTCGATACTTATTTCGATTTTACAATTAATCCAACAGAGGTAAAGGTCAAATTTGAGGAAGAGTTAGTAATCTTTAATGTGACTAATGCACTTAATGCCTTTGGAAATAATTGGACAAAGGAATATATAATTCAAAATGATTTAACTGGTAAGATTCCAAATAACTATGCTTTATATATTGGTTTTACTTTATTAAGTGGAACTTATAATGGTTCTACTATTACAGGTGTTCAAAGAGGTACATATAGCTATGTTGGTATTGTTGATTATTTAGATGATTCACAATCAAGTAGTTTAACTGAATTATATATTATGACCTTATTTACACCACTTGATGAAACAATATCTCCTTATAATGTTAAATTTAAGGTAGTATGGGATGTAAGAAAAACAGATGATGCAACTGGAACAAATAATACAAGTGTAAAAGAGAATTATTTCATTCATGTTGATTTTTCACTATCAACTCATTATCCAGAGATGAATAAAGAATATTCAGTTCCAATGAAGTCTGGAGATCCAGTAAGCTATTATTTGAAGGCAACTATTGGAAATGTAAATTCTAATTATGATGGAAACTTCCATTATGGTACATTAGAATCATCATATGCTGGATTTAATATTGGTTCAGTAAATTTTACTGCAGGATATGATATTAATAACTCATCTGATAGCTCATATAATTACGCAATAAATAATGAGGCTGTATCTAAAAAAATTCCAGGTGAAAGTACAATATATTATAGGTTTACTGCCCAAGGATTTGAGGAATATAAAGGTAGCTATAAAATTAAAATTGGCTATATAGAAAGACAAGTTTCAGATGAAACAAATAAGGATATTTCTGTTGAATATAATGGCTTTGAATATAGTGTAAAGGTTGAAGCTAATTCTACAAATACTGAAGCATACTTATACTTATATAATAATGGAATAAAGGTATCTTCAACTCCACTACAGGTAGTGTCTATAGGTACTAGTACTTTAAGTGATGAATATTCAAATTATTCAGTAACATATATACCAGTAAACTCAGCTATAGAAAGAATAAATATTATTAATAGTGGCGAATATACTTATAAAGTTAAAATTGCAGCATCAACATATTATAAAGCAATAACATTAAGTGGAAATATTAGTATTACTAAAAAAACTATCTATGTTGATAATAATCAAAATAAAAATGTTGTAGCAGGAGATAGTAGCACATATCATTGTTTTGTACATCCATATAATGGAATTGCAGCTTATGATACAATTGTTAATTCAAATGATTTATATGTATTAACATATTCAGATGGAAGTGCTGTAACTGATGTATTAGTTTCATGTGAGATAAAAACAAAGGGTACTTCAGTTGGTTTATACAGTCAAGGAAATGCTACTCAAGGTATAGAAGTTGTTAATGGAAAAACTACTATTTCAAAGAACCTTGAAAACTTGGCAAGAAATTATCAGATTACTTTAAGAAACGTTAGCATTTATATTGATAAGGGTACTATTACTCCTGGTTCATTTAATAAAAAATTTGTTTATGATGGACAAAAAAAGATGTTTACTGCAACAGCAGCTTATCCAACAAACACTAAAATAACTTATTGTAATACTATAGATGGCGCATATACATCATCACTTACTGGTGAGGTTAAGCCTGGTACATATACTAAGTATGTTAAATTTGAAGCAGCAAATTATCATACATTGATTGTTGCTTATGATTTAATTATTGAAAAAGCACCTGTTTCACTTACTATTCCTGAACTTTCAAAGGATTATGATGGTGTTCCTATTGCTATACCAAATGGCTGGAAATCTTCTTCTGGCATTGATATTACATTTGATTATTGTAACTTCTATAAGTATAACAATGGAGAATATGTGAGCATATCAAGCGAAATTCCAGTTGATGTTGGACGTTATAAGATTGAAGTAGCTGTTCCAGAGGACTCAAATGGATATTATAAAGCTGGCGTATTTGAAAAGGAATTCATAATTAAGGGTAAGTCATTATCTATCACTTGGAAGGATACTGCATTAGTATATAATGGTTTATCACAAAGACCATATATTGAAACCTCAGATGAAGTATTAAAGAAGGAAATTGAAGAAGGAAAGGTCTCAATAACTTACAATGTTACTCCTATTACAAGTGCAACAGGTATATTAGATAATGATTATAAAACTGTTGGTCGTTATACATGTACAGACCAACAGGTATATTAGATAATGATTATAAAACTGTTGGTCGTTATACATGTACAGTTACATTATCTGGTTCAAATAACTATTCAATTGATCCAAGTCAAGAAACTGTTTCATATAATATTGTTAAAAGAAATACAACAATTGTATTAAATCAATCAGTAAAATATGATGAGCAAGCAACTACCTATTCATTTGGCTACTTAGAACTAGATGCATATGGAAATATGATTGGTTTTAGAGCAGATTATTTAGTTGATAATCATAATATTGCAACTTCAACATTATATTGTAGAAATAAAATTGTTGGTATTTATGAAGACTTTAGCCAATATTATTGGACATCTTCTAGGGGTGATGATAGTCCTGTTATCCTTGATGAACAAAATAATGATGTTACAGATAACTATGATATAAAATATAGCCTACGCTTTGATATTAATTATAGTGAAATTACTGTAGCAGTAGAGGATTATAATGGAGTTTATGATGGAGCATATCATTCAATAACTGTTACAACGTTAAACTCAGATACAACAGGATTCACATTCTATTATACAAAGACAACTGATGTCGATGGCAATCCAATTAATTATTCAACTACCTTACCAAAAGAACGTGATGCAGGAAGCTACACAATTTACTATAAGGTATGTAAGGAAGGATACTTAGATAAAACAGGTCAAGGATTTATTAATATTTCTAAGGCTGCCGCAAATATTAGGTGGGAAAATGTAGATGATGCATATGCACTTGAAAAGATTTATGATGGTTTAAGCGTTATTAATCCTAAGGTGGTTACAGATATTGATAATCCTACATTAACATATGAATATAGAATGCTTAACACAAAAACAGATGTATATGATCCTTGTGCATCTATTGTTGTTAAGGGTGAAAGCACAAATGTTAGATCTGGTTCTTATCCAACTAGTGTTGGTAAATATTACCTAAAGGTAACTGTTGGTGAATCAGCAAATTATAGCAATGGTGAAATTGATATTTATTTTGAAATTAAGCAAAGAGAAATAGTTATTACATTAGCTGAAAACATAGATAAAATATCAATGGTATATGATGGTACTAGATGGAATAGATCAGAAGACTCTCCTGAGCTTAATATCTCTAATTTAGTTTCTGGTCATACATTTACAGGTGTATTACAAACAATTTCAGCAAATGTTGGTTTATATACTTCAATGTCTGATTTTGAATGGCAACACAACTGGAGAGTAGAAAAATTCTATGGTACATCAAGCGATAATTTGACATCAAATTATTATGTTACAATTAATCTAATGGTAGAAATTACTACTGCGAAGATGGATGTTGTAGTAACAGATTACAACAACGAATATGATGGAATTGCACATACAATTAAGGTTAAGGTCAATGAGCCAGTTGGTGGATACCAAGTATTATATACAATGGAAACAAATCCAGCTACAAATGAACCAATTAACTATAAGGTAGATCGTCAATTCGCAACAAATTCAGGATTATATACTGTTTATTTCATGGTAATTTGTGATAATTATGAAACATATTACGGAAATGGTACTATTAAAATTAGAGGTTTATCTTCTGATGGTAAATGGCAAGCATTTGTAAGTGAATATGAATATAATGGACAATCATATCCTAATCCAGTTGTTGTAACATTAAATACATCAACTCCAAGATACTACTATTACAATGAGAATGATTACGATATTGATAATAAAGTATCAATAGGTTCACCTATTTTATCACCATCTAATGTTGGTAAATACGTAGTAGTAGCTCATTACGATGATGATGGACAATATAGTGAATTTGATATTGTTGGTTCATTTGAAATCATTCCAAAGACTGTTTCAGCTGTTTGGGATATGACAACATGTGAATACACTGGTGATTACATTGATGTTGGTGCACATTATGTTGATGTAAACTCACAAGAAGTTACATTAACAGTAACATCAAATCCATCTGATATATTAAATGTTGGACAATATACATTACAAGCGAATCTTTCAGATAGTAATTACCAATTAGATACTACAAGTAGTACAACATTTACTGTTACAAAGAAAAAGATTGTTGTACCTAACATATCTAATTCATTAGAATTCACATATGGTGATGATGTAATTATCACTGATGTCGATGGTAATATTTATAAATTAGATGAATATGGAAATATTGAAGAAATAAGATTCATTGGTGATCCTGATGATTTAACTGATGACTATATCATTAATTATGTCGATAGGACAATAACAAATATTAATGATCCAAATGATTCATCTGATGATGTTATTCAAACATACGAGGGAGAAGACCTTGTATATAAGATTATTTTATCAACTGATAGAAATGCTGATGGAGTATTGATTAGTAAGCATAGTATTACTATTTCATTAAATGATTATAGTAATTATGAATGGGATTCAGTAGCAAATCCAAATCAAGATCAATTAAGAATCTTTAAGATTAACCCTGAGGATTTCTCATCAGGAAAATATGAATTAGTTATTACATGCGAAAGAGCAAATTCAACATTTGTTGAAACAGAATCTGCAATTGAACCAAAATATACAGTTCAAATAAGAGATGTATTAACTAGAGATATAATTAAGACTTTATATGATTATGATACTTTAGATGAATTTGAATCATATAGTATTACATATAAAGATAACGTTGCGGTAGGTACTGCTACAGCAACAATAACTGGTTGTAACAATTATAAATTCAATATTGTAAAAGAATTTACAATTGTAGATAAAGCACCAGAAACAATTCAATTAGTAGTAAATTCAACTATTGGATTTATTAAGGTTGAAACTGATTCAACAACATATGAATCAACTTTCTATGAAAATGATGTTCAAAGAACTACTGGTTATGAAGAACAAATTTTCTTAGGTAAGATTTATCAACAAACTTATGTAACTCAAATTGCTGCCCAAATCGCAAATCAAATAGAAAACATCAAAATATATAACGCATCAGGTGTTTTAGTATTTGATGGTGGTAGTTCAATCATTGATGGTGTTGATTATACATATGAATATTTTGGTACTGGAAGTTATATTTCATTATGTAATGACAGTGGTACAGAAATAGATAGAATTTATGGAATTTTATTTGGAGACGTTAATGGTGATGGAATGATTAATGCTATAGACCTATTCACACATATAGGATATAATGATGGTTCCATAATTTATGACATGACAATTACTATGGCAGATGTTATAGCAGATGAAACAAAAAATTATGATGCTTTATATTATTACTCAATGTATGTAGTAAGAATACATACTAATGATGATGGTTCTCAAATGGCCATAGAAAAGCCAAATGCTATAACAATGTTCTATATACTTTCTAGCAATGCTGGAGAGATAGATTTCAATAGTAATTATAAAATTGTAGAGTGAGGTATAGTACAATGAAGAATAGAAAAAGAATATTTTTAACAATGTTTACTACAATATTAACATTCCTAGGTGTATTGCTTGGAATAAATAATGCACCTAAGGTTGAGGCCGGAACTACCTCACCTTACATTAACATAAGATATGAAACATATTTGTTAGAAGATTATAAAATTGTACCTTCTTGGGAAACAGACTTTTTCACTTATTTTGATGCTTTTGTAATTGGGTCTGATATAACTTCAATTGGTTTAGCGAAGAAAGCGGCTGCAGGTACATATACAATAAATGTTTCTGATATTTTTGATGCTGCTGTTTTTGATTTAAGTGCAGCAATAAATGAAGCCAATACTTATTGGGATGGAAAAAATGTAGATTATGATTCTTCCTTATTTAATTGTGGAGGAACCGGAAAAACCCCTTACGAATTCTATGGTGGATATCCATTTGATTTATTTAATAGTTCTGGAAAAAACCAATTTAGTGTAAATGTTGAAAAGAAGACTACAAAATCAATAATATCAGAAGATGATCCATTTACTTCTGACATAGATGATGTGATTAAAAAGATTACTACTACATTCAATCCTGGAGATGAAATGGTAATTGTTGAATACGTTCAGGCAGATATTGAGTATGGTAGTGTCTCAACTGCTTTAGATTTAGAATTTGTTAGTGCTTCTCAGCATAATCCTTTAACAAAAGCAGTGACAAGAAACACCACTTCACCTGATTCATTATCTAGTACGGAATTTTACTATTATAATAACACTAATTACGATGCGAAATCATACAATAATTATAGATCAGAAAATGGAGAATTTTATGATACAAGCGGAAATCTAATAAGCAGTAAGAATTGTGGTGTGTTTGGTGGTGGTTCTACAACTCAAACATTTACAGGTGAAGATATGTCTTTTGCAATTGTATTCAAAATTGATACAAATGCAAATGGCGATTATGAGATCAAACCAGTGGTTTCACAACAAACAGTTTATGTTAAATCAACTTCAAGTTCATTTACATTAATAAATCAACCAGACCATTTTAAAATTAATCCACATACTATAACCGTTGCTGGTGCTTCAAATGCAACAGGATTATCTAGTATTACACTTGGAGGTAATGCTGCAACACCTTCTACAGTTACAAATATTTCTGGAACTACGAATGGTTCAACATCAGGCAGTATACCTGCAGGAAGTCACATTTTAACTTCTGATTATGCAACATTTACTTCATCTGCTGGTAGTTCAGCATCATCTATTGATTTAGTTGCTGCGGTAGATGGTAGAGGTACCATTACTAGTGTTAAACATGGTACATCTGCATCAGCTGCATTAACTGGTACAACTGCATCAGCTAATGCCGCAGGCACAGGCTATACAATTCCACTTGGTAATGCAGGTGATAAAACATATGTCGCGGTAACAGTAAAATCAAATGATGAAACAAATATTGAAACATATATTATTGAGATTACTAAGGATAAATTTAATATTGCTGAGCTAAATGGTTTATCATTTACATCAGATGGCTCAAGTACAACAGCAACGATGTCTCCACCATTTAGTAGTTCAATGACTACTTACAATGTTAAAGTTGCAGGAGATGCAAATAATCTTAATGTAGTTCCGACTTGGGATTCTACAAAATTTATGACTGTTAAGGTAAACGGAGTTGTTGTTTCTACATCAGGTTCTACATCTACTGTTGCAATTCCACCATCATTATCTCCTACATCATCATCTCCTTATACTTTCGATATTGATGTAATTGCTCAAGATGGAGTTGGATCATTAAAATACACAATTAATGTAACAAAATTATCAACTGATACATCACTTGATTTATCTTTATCAAAGGTTACTTTATCCAATGGAACTGTTATTAATTTGAATAATTCGAATGTTACAGCTAGCACATCTGGAAGTACTACAACATACACTATTCCAGATTCATTAGTAGTATATGCAAATACAACTTTTAATTTATATATTGCATCTACTCATTCTTCTGCAAAGATTAAGATTGGTACTGGTTCTCAAACAACTGCAAATGCATCTAAAAATGGTATTCCATTTAATAATACAGCTACTACTAGTAGTTATGGTGCTGATACAATCACTGTAAGGGTTGAAGTTACATCAGAGGCGGGAACAGTTCAAAATTATGATATTATTGTTAAAAAGGCTAAGGCAAATGAGGATGCTGAGTTATCATTATTAGAGGCATACACTTCATCTGGAAACCTTATTACATTAGATAATGCATTTGCAACAACAATTACTTCATATAATAGTTCAAGCGATGTTGCATTTAACTTATCTGGTTTCTATGTTAAAGCTAAAGCTACACAAGCTACATCAAAGGTTACTTTCACATATGGAACTAACGGTTCAACTGGTTCACCAAGTAATAGTGGTACAACATTTACTTCAGCTACAGCATCATTTTCTGGTGGAAATACTGTTACTTCAACAAATACAGTTACAATAACAATTACTGCAGAAAATCCTGCACATACAAAATCATATACTGTTACTGTAAATAAGGCTGCAGCAGATGATGATTCTTCATTTACTGTTACAGCTGTAGATAATTTAGGTAGACCAGTTACTGGAGCATTCACAGGAAATACTTGGGCTACAACAACAAATATTTTAAAAGATGCAGATAAAGTAGAAGTTACATTTACACCAAATAAATCTACATCAAAAGTTTATATTGGTGGAACACTAATTACTAGTCCATATAATGTCACTTTACAGTTTGATCAAAATGGTGTTGCTAAAATAACAAGTATAAATGTTGTAGTTAAAACAGAAGCAAATACAACAACTGGTCATGCATATACATTA
>JALEQD010000109.1 GCA_022768655.1 Anaeroplasma sp. | reverse complement strand
GCAAATATAGCTGAGGATTATATAGCTAATCCAGATGATGATGAGGTATATTTAAAGCTAAAGGAATATGCAGCTTTAAATAATTGTAAATGTATTGCCATATCAGCTCAAATTGAATCTGAGCTTGCTGTATTAGATGATGAGGAAAAGGAATTATTTTTAGCTGATTATGGTGTTACTGAACCAGGACTAAATAAGCTAGTAAGAGAAACATATGACTTATTAGGTTATGCTACTTACTTTACAACAGGTCCTGATGAATGTAGAGCATGGACCTTTAAAAAGGGAATGCTTGCTCCACAATGTGCAGGAATAATTCATACTGATTTTGAACGCGGATTTATTCGTGCAGAAACTGTCGCATATGATGATTTAATTAATAGTGGAAGTATGCTAAAGGCAAAGGAAAAGGGTTTAGTACGTCAAGAAGGTAAAGATTATATTGTTAAAGATGGAGATATAATGTTGTTTAAATTTAATGTATAAAAATATAATATTATCTATTATTTTTAATATATAAATGCTATAATGAAAAAAAGGAGGAAAAATGTCAATGAAAAAATTTACAAAAGTATTAGTTGCATTTGTTTTAACATTTGTTTGCTTAGTTTCTTTAGCATCATGCTCTAAGGTAAATCAAAAATATGCTGATAAGGTTAATGCTGCTGCAGAAGCAAAGGAAAACTACACTGTTGAACAAATTAGAAAAGATCTTGGTGATGAAGCTGTAGAAGTATTAGTTCTTAATAGTGGTGTTATTTACGCTGTTAAGGGATGTAAGAGCCTAGAAGATGTTGAAAAGAAAATTGATGAAGAAAAAGATGTTGAAGGCTTAGTTATTACTATAGTAGCTGGCAAAGCAACTGCTGCTGCTTATAAGAAAATTTCAACAGTTAAAGATGCAAAAAAATAAAAGCCTAGTTGGCTTTTATTTTTTTTGCTTATTTTATGTCGTTTTCATTGCTAAAAAAGCGTTTTTTTGATAAAATTAATCTATAAGATTAATCAGTAAAGGGGAGGTAATGCAATGGATTTTTTTGATATGGTTCCAGAAAGCTTTTTCTCGTTACTATCAAGTAAAAATAAAAGACTTTATTTATCTTGCATTATTCAAGCATTTAAGGTATATGAAACTGGTTCTATTCTTGGTATTGATAAGAAAATTATAATAGATGATTTAATCTATTTTTTAGACACAAATTCTTATTTATACGAAAAAGAAGAAAGCTTTGAGGATGATGAAGAAGCAGATCCAAAAAACAAAAGAGAACTTGTTAATTTTGTTTTAAGAAGAATGGAAGAAACAGGTTGGATATATATAGATGTTTCAAATGATTATGAGGAAATACTAAATTTTACTGATACTGCGATTGTATTATGTGAAGCATTAATAAAAGCATATCCACAATTCGAATATGATGATGGTGAATATCCAATTGATTTTGTTAATCCTAATGAATATCAAGGCTATATTTATTCTATTTATTCAATATTAAATCAAACTGATAATGTTGAATATGCATTAATTTTCTCTTTAGTATATTCAAATACTAAGCAATTAATTAGAGCAATTAGAAGATTAGATTCTAGAATGAAGGATTATATTCAATCTGTTGTTGATAATACTGAAATAAAAAAATTAATGGAAAAATTAATTTTTTATAAAACAGATATTTATGATACAAGCTATACAAAATTAAAAATTTCAGACAACATTAATCGTTATAGATTATCAATCTTAACAAGATTAAAACAAATGCAGTCTGATGAAACTATTGTAAAAGCTATTGCTAATAATTATTTACAATTTTCAAAAACATTTGAGGATGCACAATTAAAAGCAATCAAGCAAATTGATGAGGTTATCGATGCATTTAATGCTATAGATGATTTTATTAAGGAAATTGATAATAAAAATAAAACATATATTAATTCAACAATTGGAAAGATTAAATTCTTGCTAAGTGAAGAGGATAATGTAATTGGTAAGATTAATACCATATTAAAATACGTTAGAGATTCAAATAAAAAGGGTAAAATTGAAAAATCATTAAAATATGTTGATAGCTTAATTAATTTAAGAAGTGATAAGGTTTATTCAATGGAAAGCTCATTATATACTCCAAGAGGCTCATATTCAAGAATAAATAATCCAATTCTAGATTCTGTTGGAATTGATGGCTTTGAATTGACTGAAGAATTCTTAGAGAAATATAAGTCTTCTTATAATGAAGATTATATTTTATCATTTATGAATAATCATATGATAAATGAGACTATGAAGGCTTCCTCAATTATTGAATATGATACAGATGATGATACTGTAATGATGGTTGTATATTCTGTAATAATGGCAGTAGATAAGAACTATAAGGTTGAATTAATTGATAATATAATCGATCATAAAAAATTTAGATTAAAGGATTTTATAATTAGGAGGGATGTATAATATGCTAGAAGCTTTACAAGGTATGACAATAACTCAGCAAACACAATTTAAGGATACAGCTAATAAGCTTCTTTCATCTACTTTTTTATCAAGAGATAAAAGAGATAATAAGGAAAGCTATTATTTCTTAATGAGCTATAAGGAAGTATTTGATGAGTTTTTTAAGATATTAGGCTATGAAATAATATTAGATATGCCTACAGGCTCTGTTATGCTTACAGGTGCTACTGCATCTAATACTTTAAAGCTAAAAAGAGATGAATCAATTATCTTACTAATTATTAGATTACTATATCATGAAAAAATGAAGGATACTTCATTAAATGAAAATATTGTTTGTACTGTAAGTGATATTCATGAAAAATATGATTATTTAGGAATAAAAAGAAAGCTTAATAAAACAGATTTAGTTTCTGCATTAAGATTATTTAGAAGATATAATTTAATTGAGGTTACAGGTGATTTGACTTCATCTGCTTGTAGAATAGTAATTCTTCCTACTATTTTAATGGCAATTAAGACAGAAGACATATCAGAGGTATACAATTCAATTGTTAAGATTGTTCAGGAAGAGGTAAAGTAATATATGAAGAAGTTAGTAAAAGTTAGATTAATTAATTGGCATTACCTTTCAAATGAAACAATTGAAATAAAAGGAAATACATTATTAACAGGACCTAATGCTTCTGGTAAGTCTACAATTATGGACGCAATAACTTATGTTTTAACAGCAGGAGATACAGCATTTAACCTTGCAGCTAATGATAAGGGTAAAAGAGATTTAAGAGGCTATGTAAAATGTAAATTAGGTATTGATGATAGAGAATATTTAAGAAATGGTGATGTTAGTGGACATATTGCACTACAATTTCACGATGAAAAAACAGGAAATGATTTTACTGTTGGTGCTGTAATTGATGCATTTGGTGATTTAATGCCTGTTAAAACAATATTCTATAGAAGCCTAGAGCCAATCAATGATTCAATGTTTGTATCAGAAAATAAAACTATTTATGGTACAGTTGAATTTAGAAAGCATAATCCTTTATTTGAATATTTTTTAACAAAGAAAGAAGCTAAGCGTGGCTTTAGAAATGCATTTGGTTCTATAAATGAAGATTTCTATCGTTTAATTCCAAAGGCTTTAGCATTTAAGCCAATTGCTGATGTTAAGGAATTTATTTACCAAAATATTTTAGAAGAAAAGGAAATTGATGTATCAGCAATTAAGGATTCTATTAGATCATATAAGGAATTAGAAATTACATTAAAGCAAATTCAGGGAAAAATTAATGATTTAAAAGAAATTAGTGATGTATATTCTGAAATTTCTAAAATTGAGGATAATAAAAATTATATTGAATACTTGATGCATTTATTTGATGTTGAAGAGATTAGACAGGAAATTAAAGATGCTAAGCGTCAAATTGAAAAAGAAGAATCATTAAAGCAATCAAAACAAAAGGAATTAAATGATTTAGATCAGGAATTATTAGCATTACAGGAAAGATCTAGAGAATTATATAATTTATTAAGCAATAATGATGCTTTTAAGGCTGAGGATTATATTAATAGAGAAATACTAAAAACTCAAACAAATATTACAGCATTAGAAGCAAATCAGCAAATGTTCTTAAGAAGAATAACTAATTTTAAGGATATAGTAAATTCAATAAGAAAAAATAATAATAGCAAAATATATTCTGATGCAGCAAATATAAATTTAACTACAATAACAGTTAATGGTGTAGAAGAAGCAAAGGTTAGATTAAAGGATTTCCAATCTAGAATTCAAGAAATTAAAAATAAGCAAAACCAAGAATTGGGTTCTTTAGAGGCTGAAAAGAGAAGCTTGATTGGTCAAATTAATGAAATTTCTGTTGCATTAAAGGGATTATCACAAAATAAGGTAAATTTTCCACCTCAGCTTATTCAATTAAGACAGGAAATACAAGAAGGCTTAAAAAGAATATATAATTATGACATAAATGTTCATATTTTTGCAGAGCTTTGTGAAATTAAAGATCCTAATTGGGCTGATACAATTGAAATATTTTTAAATAATCGTAGATTTAATTTGATTGTTGAGCCTAGATATTTTGATCAAGCACTTCAAATTTATTCAAGAATAAAGGATAGATATCGTTTATATGGAATTGGTTTAGTTAATACTAAGCAAATTGCAAAATATACAACATATGAAAAAAATTCATTAGCATCAATTATTGAAAGTGAAAATAAGGATGCACAAGCATTTATAAATTATACATGTGGTAATGTAATAATGTGTAATGATGCTATGGAGCTTGAAAAATATCCTACATCAATTACAAATGATTTATTAATATATCGTGGATATACAGTTTCAAGCTTAAATCCAAACGTAGAACGTCCATTTATGGGTAAAAATGCTGCCACTAAGGCTAATGCAATATGGCAAGAAAAAGCTAATGAGGCAAAGGCTAAATATGTTGAACTAAATTCTAAAATTGAAGCTATTAATGAAGAGCTTGAATTATTAGAAAGAATTGATGTAAGACCTATTGTTGAGGATTTAGATAAAGAGGTTCTATTACAAAAGGAAAAGAATGCTTTAGATGATTTAAATAAGCAAGCATTACGTCAAAAAAATGCAACACCATCTGAATTACAGGATGACTATGAAAAGGTTCTTCATTCTATTAAATCAATTGATGATAAGAAGATTAATTTCAGTATGGAAATTGGTGGTATTGGCATAAGAATTCAGTCATTAAATGAATTAATAGCTAATAAAACTCAAGAATTAGATGAATTATTAAATGAATTAAAGACTATTTCTGGTGATTCTGTTGTATTAGAACAAAGAGCAAAGGATGAATATCAAGAAATATTAAAGGCTAATAATTTTAAAGTAGCATTAGAAAGCTATAAGGAACGATATAAGGCTGAAGAAGCATCATATACTACCTTATTAGATTCACTTGTTGTTAAGCAGTTTAATTATATTAACAAATATAATTCTACATTATCAACAGGTACTTCTGAAATGAAGAAGTATTTAGTAGAATTAGATAAGCTTGAAAAGAGTGAATTAATCACTTATGAGCAAAAGGTTCGCCAAGCTAGAGAAGCTGCAGAGGTAGTATTTAAAAATGACTTTATTGCCAAGCTAAGAGAAAATATTTTGACAGCTGAACAAGAAATTTCAAAGATTAATGAAACATTATCTTCAATTACATTTGGTAATGATAGATATGAATTTATCTTCCCTCGTAGTAGCGAATATGCTCAATTCTATGAAATGGTTACATCTGAATTAGTAGATATGGAGCAAGGATTATTTACTTATGATTTCCAAAATAAATATGATGAGCAAATTAGAGAATTATTTGAAAGCTTGTCAATGGATGAATTAAATAGTAATGGTGCTATTAATAAGTTTACTGATTATCGTACATATATGGATTATGATATTAGAATTATCAATTCTAATGGTGAAACAATGACATATTCTAAGGTATTTAAGGAGAAATCCGGAGGTGAAACTCAGGTACCATTCTATGTTGCGATAATCGCATCATTTGTTCGTGTATATACAAAGACAGGCTTTGCTGGAGGAGACCCAATAGGACTTGTAATGTTTGACGAGGTATTCGATAAGATGGATGCTAACCGTATGCGTGCAATGATGAGCTTCATTAATTCAATGCCACTTCAGGTATTAATCGCTTGTCCACCTCAAAGAATGGATATATTACAGGAATTTGCTCAAACAACATTAATTATGGTTCGTCAGGGTACTAAGGCTGCTGTTTTACCAATGACAAAGAAGGAGTAATAATATGGCTTTATTTGGTAAGAAAAAAACTAATGATTATGAAGAAGCATATAATGGCTTAAATGAATCATTAAAGGCTGTAGATAGATTAGTTATTGATACAGTTATTGATGACGATCAAAAGGCTGCTAGCCTAGTTGATAAATTAAAGGAAGGACAGCCATTAATTTTAAATTTCAAGGAATTAGATGAATTTCAAGCTAATAAAATGCTAGCATTTTTCATCGGTGCAACATATGCAGTAGAAGGAAAAACTGTAAAGATTAACAATACAACGTATTTGTTTGCAAGAAGAGTAGATTTTATGGATGGATCTTTACAAAGATTTATTCAAAATTTACCTAAAGCATAATAAAAGGATGCCATTTTATGGCATCCATATTTTTTTATATTTTTTTAATCAAATCTTCGATTGCATCACAGGCTTTAATTATTTTATCCATTGAAACACAATAGCTTATTCTTATATAGCCTTCTGCTTCAAAGCAATATCCTGGAATGATGGCAACTTTGTATTCATTTGCTAATCTTTTACAAAATTCTAAGGATGAAATACCTAGTTTTTTTATTGAAGGAAATATATAAAATGCTCCTTGTGGTTCAATTACCTCTAATCCCATATTAATAAGACGATTGTAAATATAATCTCTACGTTTTTTATATGATTCAACCATTTCATCAGATTTATATTCTAATGCAACCTCCATTGCATCTTGAATAAATGTATTAAGTGCTACAATCATATATTGGTGAATTTTTGTTGCATGCATTATAAATTCTTTATTTGCAAGCATATAACCACATCTCCATCCTGGCATTGCATAAGATTTAGAGTATGATTGACAAACAATAATTTGATCCTTTATATCTTGATATTTAGAAAAGCCTAAATTTCTTTTTGAATATATAATTTGATTATAAACATCATCACATAATACAAATATTGGTTTATTCTTAACAGCATTATATACATTTTCTAATGATTCATCACTTAATATTGCACCAGTAGGATTATTAGGTGATGTAAGTATTATACATTTTGTTTTTTCTGTAATAGCATTTTCTAACTGCTCTTTAGTAATTTGAAAATTAGTGTTTGTTGTATCAATAGTTACAACCCTTGCATTTTTGTATTGAATAATTTGTCTATACATTGGATAAGCAGGAATAGGAATTATTACCTCATCTAAAGGATTTAGCATAGTAAAAAAAGCAGAAGTAATAGCTTCAGTTGAACCATGTGTAATTAATATTTCATCAGTAGAATAATCTACATTATTAAATTCCTTTTCAAATTTAATAATTTTTTCTCTAAGTGATAAAAATCCAACAGTAGGTCCATATTTTGTTTTATGCTTTTTTAAAGCATCTA
>JALEQD010000180.1 GCA_022768655.1 Anaeroplasma sp. | reverse complement strand
CTTTCTGCTTTCTGCTTTCTGCTTTTCTGTGCAGCTCCTCTTCTGGCAAAATTCCATGAGCTCTGATGTCTATTTCTTGCTGACTGTTGCCTGTTGCCTGCTCCCTGCTCCCTGCTCCCTGCTCCCCATTCAGCATCCTGTGCCAGGCATCGGCTTAACAGATTCATTTTTTGTAGTGGTAAGCGTCTGCTTACCTTATGTCTCTATTATAGTAAGCAATTGCTTACTTGTCAAGGCCTTTTTTAAAAGTCAAAAAAGAACGATTCTCGCCACACGCAGCAAGAATCGTTCTCAATCATCCACTATTTTTTATATTTCATACCGCATCTCGGTATACCTGGCTTCCCTCTCCTTAAATCCCAGCTTCTTATAAATCGGATATCCGTCCTTCGTGGCACTTAAATCCACCCTTGCCAGTTCCTTTTCTTTTGCATGCTCCAAAAGCCGCTGGATTAATTTCGTGCACAAACCATTGCCCCGGTACTCCGGCCTTGTATATACATTCAGCACTTCCCCATACAGGCCGTTTAGAACCAGCAGGCTTGCCGGCATCTCTACGATATGTAAATATGCCACCGATACTATCTTCTTTCCATCCCTCGCCACAAATGCAACCAGCTCTTCTCCCAGTTTCCTTGAAAAATAATCCGGCAGCTGTTTTTCCATGCCTTCCTTCTGAACGTCCGTAACCTGTCCGAAATCATCCTCCATATACGCAATTCGAAGTTCAATCAGCTCCTTGATATCTTCTTTCCCTGCTTCGTTAAAAATAAAATCCATATTCATGCCTTTCCTATTTACTAACCGTTTTTCCATCCCCCTAAAAGGGGATACATTTTTAAGTATTTTCCATCTCATCAACCGCACAATCTACGGCTTTTTTCTTTCATAGCCCTTTTCCAGACCCATAGCTGAATCCAAAGAATTTTCCTCAAATAACGACATCTGCTGATACTCTGCCCTTTTTTCATATTGTGCCGTTACCGGCATCTGAAGTTCTCCCATGCGGTAATCAATCCCGGCCTTAACCGCCTGGGAAATCTGGTATTTCCTGCGAATCCGGTACATTTTCCCATCCTTCAAAAGCCGTGCCCCAGTCTGATGAAACTGAAATGAAACATTCTTTTCCACGCACTGCCTGCGAAGAGCAAACACCCAGTCATAATTGCAGGGTCTTGCCTCATTCCCTGACTCGCCTCCGACTGCCACCTGCTCAATGCCGTCATTAAGATATTTTGACAGATTTATGCCTTCCAGCAGCGGTGCCGCAATAATCGAACGGTGCTTAATTGGAAGTTCATTAAAAATCGGAAGCCTGAAATCTGCACGTTCCTGATTCTCCACCGTACAGCCGACCATCACATTTTCATATCCATCGCCCCAGTCCGGCGGTACACATTCCAGAAAGCGGTCAATCCGCTTGGTAAAAAAATAAAACCAGCAGTCACTTCGTCTCTTAATCATTTCCCAGCAGTCCGGACGCCAGGCATCCGCATCCTTCAAAAGAAAATCGGAGGTAAAACAGGTAAAAACAATTTTTCCCGAAGGAATTTTATAACTGCCATCCCGCCTTTTCTTCACTGGAAGGGTAAATGCCCCTGTCTTCCGGCACTGGCTGCTGGCAATCTGCTCCTGATACTGTGCATCCTGCCGGTATACATAACAGTTCGCACAGCCGGGACTGATTTTTCTGCACCCATGCCACGGATTCCAGGATTCATAAATATCTTCTGCCATGCCCCCTCCTTACGAAAATCCTATTATATTGCAATCGCA
>JALEQD010000199.1 GCA_022768655.1 Anaeroplasma sp. | reverse complement strand
CTTGTCTTAATTCCATGAGACTTTAAGAATTTAGCTGTACCACTAGTTGCTTCAATATTAAAGCCTAGATTATAAAATCTCTTTATTAATGGTAAGGCAGCCTCTTTATCCTGATCTGAAATAGTTGCTAAAATTGTACCATAATTTGCAACTCTTACTCCTGATGCCTTAAGTGATTTAAATAATGCTCTATTTAATGATTCATCATATCCAATTGCCTCACCAGTTGATTTCATCTCTGGTGATAATACAACATCAAGTCCTGTTAATTTAGTAAATGAGAATGTAGGCGATTTTACATACCATCTCTTACGCTTAGGAGCCACTCCTACATATCCTAAATCCTTTAGCTTAGCACCAAGCATTACCTTTGTTGCGATATTCGCAATTGGAATGTTTGTTGATTTAGCTAAGAATGGTACTGTTCTTGACGATCTTGGATTTACCTCAATAATTGATACACTATTATTCTTATCAACAATAAATTGGATATTATATAAGCCTATCATATTTAGCTTAAGTCCAATTTTCTTTGTATAATCAATAATTACTTCCTGTACTTCCTTTGATAATGAATATGGAGGATATACACTCATTGAATCTCCTGAGTGTACACCAGTACGCTCAATATGCTCCATTATACCTGGAATAAATACATCCTCTCCGTCGCATATTGCATCAACCTCACATTCTTGACCTGATACATATTTATCAACTAAAATTGGATGCTCATTATCAAACTCAACAGCTTCCTTTACCTTTTCCTTTAAAACTACCTCATCATATACAATATGCATCATTCTTCCACCTAAAACAAATGATGGACGAACTAATACTGGATAGCCTATTTCATTTGCTGCCTTAACAGCCTCTTCTACTGAATATACACCATATCCCTTTGGCATTGGAATATTGATTTCTTCCATTGCCTTTTCAAAAAGCTCTCTATCCTCAGCAAGATCAATTGATTTAGCAGATGAACCAAAAATTCTAATTCCTGCCTTATCAAGCTTATCAGCTAAGTTGATAGCTGTTTGACCACCTAAGGCAACAACAACACCATCAGGCTTCTCAAATTCAATGATATTCATAACATCTTCATATGTTAATGGTTCAAAATACAATTTATCTGATGTAGTATAATCTGTTGATACAGTTTCTGGATTACAATTTATAATTATTGCCTCATATCCCGCCTCCTGGATACCCCAGATTGCATGAACAGTTGTATAATCAAATTCAACACCCTGACCGATTCTAATTGGACCAGAGCCTAATACCACAATCTTTTTCTTATCAGTTCTAATTGATTCATTTTCATGTTCATATGTTGAATAAAAATATGGAACATCAGAATCAAATTCACCAGCACATGTATC
>JALEQD010000075.1 GCA_022768655.1 Anaeroplasma sp. | reverse complement strand
ATTATCTTTAATAAGAAGCATAATCAATATAGCTAATATTACATTTATATCATCATTGAATGTTGTACCTGTATATGCACCACCGCTAATATATTTGTGAGCAATACAATCTTTTGTTTTTTTATTAACAGAACACAAAATAACATAATCAGCTAATTCGCGTTTTTCCTCACTTGTAGCAGATAAATATAAATTAATAAATTCTGAATCATATGCAAATGATATAATCCAAAAAATATCAGATTTGAATAAAACATTTTTGTCTTTATAATATACTGATTTTTTTAGCATAGAAATAATACTTTCTGTATCAATACCGCAATTATTTAGCTGTTCTGTTAGCTCAGCAACTGATCTAATAATATCTAAGCTTCTAGTATCATTCTTATAATCTAAGACAAGTAATAATAATAAAATCCATTTATCTTTGTCAGATAAGTCTTCATTATCCTTTATTCTTAATACTTCATGGCCTTTAGCAGTAATTCTATATGTATCGTGATCTAATACTACCAATCCGGCATTTTGAAGATTAATTACTCGATGTTTGTCTTTTTCTTGACCATTATTTTGAAATGAATTCCATTCACTTCTTCTTAAGCCATCTTTACTTTTAAATAAATATAATTGCTCAAAAAAAGAATCTAATGATCTAAAATTAGTATTTATGTAAGAAAAAGTCTTGCCTTTTTCACTGCCAGCCGTACTTTGAAATTTCTTGACCCAGGATAAATCCTTTTGTTTTTCAACATAATATTCTAATATTGTCAATCCAAACATCACCTTTCTTGAAACTATTTTACTTCACAAATATATAAGTATTCTTTATGACCCTCTAACTCAGTCTTACCAGAATTAAATGCTTTGTAGTCTTTCTCTTTAATTGTTAGTTTTCCTTTGCTAGAAAGAATACGAATCATATCTTCTTCAGAAATTGTGTTTACTGAAGATATACTTCCTGCCTTATAAGTATTATTATATGAAACAACTATTAATCTACAATCTAAGTTATTTATTAGATCTTCAAATAATTGAGGGGCTTTACTTCTACAATAATCACTCTTCAACTCATTTCTCTTAAATTTCATTGAAGTACCTTCAAACTCTTCAGGCTTATTCCATCTAGCCAAATTCTCCAATACATGATAAAAGTTCACATATTGTCTTGCATTATATGGTGGATCAATATAAACTATGTCAGCCTTAATTAATGGAGCTAATGCATTTGCATCCATATTATATATTTCAGCCGGATAAATATCATTATTGACTTCAAACATATCTAGTTTTACGCCTTTATCAGAAGGTTGACCTTTTAAAAATGATTCAAAATGACCAACTGTATTAGCAATCTTATCGCATGAATACATCAAACAAGAAATTAAATAATGATATTCTCTCGTCGTATACTTATTCTTATTAGTTTCAATGTAATCACGAATAAATCCGATAATTTTGCAATCATTCACTGAAAAATACTTGTTTCCATATACCTTTGAGAAATAATTTTCTGATAAATTGTTAGGATTTAATGAATTAAAATAATCAATCTCAGACTTTAATAAACTAAAATTTAATTTCCCCGCACCTAAAATTGCATCATAAACAACAACATTTGAATAAAGAATATCGTTCACAATAGTCTTATATCCTTTATTTGCAAACAGATTAGCTACAACACCTGTACCAGCAAAAATATCAGCTAAAGTTGAACCGGCAGGAAAACTATATTCTTCTATTATATTCTCTATAAACTCAAGAAGCTTTGTCTTACATCCAATATATCTTCTATTATTTATTTTCATGGTTATACTCCTTATTTGCGATTAACACTTCTTGCTCTCTGGCATTTCTATCAATCTTATTATAACTTGCACTTCTATAATGATAATTGATATGATTAACGATAATCTTATCATTATTTTTGTGGCACCAGTATGATAGTGGTTCATTTGTTTTACCAACTTTTTCAATCACGTTAGATAATGCGAAATTAATTTTTCTTTCCATTAATGAGTCAATAAAATCAAGCAATTTATATTCCATTACATAATTCCAGCTAGAATTATAAACAGCATTTCCAATCAAATATGGTGGATCCATATAAATGAAATCTGCCATACTCACATATTTTTCAAATTTTTCGTCAATAAAGCTCATACATAAAAATTCAGTTTCCATAGATTGAACTTTATTAATGTAATTTTTTATTTTCTCAACATTCATTTTATTTAGATCTGTCTTTCCGATTGGCAAATTAAATAGCCCATCAGAATTAAAACGAATGTCATTGTTAAAAGCATATACCATTAGCATATAAAGCATTTGATTTGCATAATCAGTTGTTTTATCATTTAATTCATTGTAATCATTTTTTAGCTTGTAAAATCCAGCTGAATTATAATCTTTTAAACCATTATTATCTTTTAAATTTTGGCATTTATTTCTATATTCTTGATATCCATATTTATAAGAATATGACAAATTATACTTAGCTATTATTTCTTCACATTTAATCATAAAATCATCAAATGTCTGCTTTGATAAATATACCAAAAGATTAATGACTCTTTCATTACTGTCAACAAAAATTACTTTTTTTGCATCAACATTCAATCCGACTGTTGCTCCACCACAAAATAAATCTATCATACAATTTACTTGCTTTGGAAAAAATTGAGATATTTGCTCAATAATTCTATATTTATTACCTGTATAATTTAAAGGTGATTTTAATAATTCTTTTTTCATTTTAATCCTCACTATATTAACAAAATAGGCATATCCAAATATAGATATGCTATCTTAAAATATTCTTTAAAGTCAAATATCTACGCTTATTATATTTTAGCATAAAATTCAATGACTTGCACACAAATTTAACATTTATTATAAAATTATAATAAAATATTAAAATGCTTAAATGCATTTTCTATTGCATTCACTTTATTTTCAGGACATGGAGTCTTAGATTTCTTATATTCTCTATTTTGTTGTTGGAGATTATTTTTCACTTTTACCTCAGCGATATTATTCGAACTGACTGAAAGATTATAATTATTTTTTACATACTCAATTATCATTTTATTAGTTACTATATTTTTATGAGTAATTTCTGATCCATTTATCATTTTTTCAAAAACAGTATTTTCTTCATAATTTTTAGGCAAATCTTCAATTCCATTCAATATATCACCAGATATAGTTGTATCTATGTGATCTTCACCATCAGTAGAAAATTTAACATGAACCTCTTTGATGTAGTTATTATCATTTGGTTCTTCTAATAGTATTACACTATCTACGATTTCTTTGATTGCTTCCTTTTTTTCTTCCTCTTCCCATTTTTCTTCACCAAACCATTTTATGAATTTTTCTTTTATTTCTTCATTTGTCATATTCTTGTAATCTTTCATATTATACCCTTTCTCGAACTATTAGGTCGTTCTGTTTTAATTATACGAACTATTGGGTCGATTGTCAACAGATAATTCGAATTTTTAGTACGAGTTTAATTGATTTATATATATATAGTTGATATAATAATTTTAAGAAGGTGAAATCATGGGAAGACCAGCAAACGAAGATATATCAATAACTGAGAATTTTGTTAAGTCTCTTAATGATTTCTTAGATAGTTCAGAATACAACAATACAACATTTGGTAAAGCTATTGGTGTATCTGAAACAACAATTCGTAAATATAGAAATGGTACTATTTTGCCATCTCATACAACAATGACAAAGATATTAAATATAATGCACAAGAGATATCACACTGTGTTGGGTGTTAAAGATCCTGAAGCTTCAGAGAAGTAATAATTGCTTCTCTTTTTTTTATTGGCTGCGCTGATGAGACGTATAATTATAATCCCATTTCTGGTAAAAACTCAAATGGCCAGTTTCATCCCATTGAAAGTATTTTGAATAGGTTATGATTAAGTGTTCAACCATTCTTGTGATTGCTACATAACATAATCTTCTTTCTGCTTCCATGTTGGAATCACTAGAAACTATTATTGGGAATGTTTTTCTTCTCATTTCTACTAAAAATACAATTTTAGCTTCTAATCCCTTTGCTTGATGAATAGTCATTAGCTTAACTGTATTTTCATTTTTCTTTTCTTTGGTATTTTCCATGAATAGCTCATTAAGCATCCTGAATGTTTCAGATAGATAATCATCACTTTCAAGCAGGAAGTTTTTAATTACCTCTATAAAGGTTTCAATTCTAATTCTTGCTACCTTTTCATTAGATTCTCTTTCAATTATCTTTTCATAATTAATTGAGCTAATAAGGTAATTAATAAATTCTCCAGGAATTAAGCCTTTCATTGTTAGCCTTAATCCTTCAATTAATTCTACAAAGGCTTGGATTTTCTTATCATCAATAAGCCTACAAGCATCAAATCTTGTTATCTTATTTTCAGCTGCTAAACGAATAATTTCATTTACTTTAGCTGGTCCAATACCTCTTGTTGGGTAATTAATGATATCAAGTAATAATTCATCGTTATTATTAACTAAAAATCTTAAATACTTAACTAACGTCTTAATAAGCTTAGTATCCATGATTGAGACTGCAGCCATATCGTAGCTTAAATGCTCCTTCAAAAGCTGCTGCTTGTTTATTTTGACGAAATAATACTTTTATATCTCTAGGTTGATAACCTTGATTTAAAAATCTTTAATAATCCTAGCAACAGCAATTGGTATGGAAGCATCACAAAAACGTATAAGCACCTATTTTATTCATTTCAATGACTTAATGACAAAAATAAAAAAAGCTTATCAGGAAAATAGACCAGAGGCAGTCGTTAAACATTATTCCAAGTATAAGCTTTTAATTATTGATGAGATAGGTTATTTACCTATCGAAAAGGAATATTCAAATATATTCTTTCAGCTAGTAGCAGCAAGATATAAAAAGAAAGCTAATATAATTACAACTAACCAACCATTATCAAAATGGGGTTAAGTTTTTAATGATCCTACAATAGCAACAGCAATAATAAATATACTTATCCATAATTCTTATGTAATTAAGATTACTGGCAAATCTTATAGAATCAAGAATTTAAATCCAGATGATTTAACAACATTTGATGAAGACTAAAAAACTACATTTTTAAAGGCCAAAACTACATTTTTTAATTGACATTTACAATACTTTTATCAACTACTGTTATTTAAAAAAAAATCAACAATATAATATGTTTAAAATAAAAGAAGCCTATTTTATTCGGCTTCAATTTCTTTTACATTTCTGACTCTATTGTTATTTTTTTCTAAATTGTAATATAATTCCTTTAGACTATCAAGATAGCCTTTTGTAAAACTATCAATTAATTCGTTAAATGAAACACTTTTATTATTTTGATAAATTAAATTTAAATAATTTAATGGGACAACAATAGTTTTACTTGAAAGACCTTTAATTAAATTAGACCCCATATTATAAACAGATTGGAGTAATTCTTCTTTGTCAAGCCTACCATACTCTGTAATTATATAAGATTGAATGGCTGCATTCCTATGATAAACGACTTTGTTATGAGTGAATTTAAATAGTGATGAAATGCCAAATACAGTAGGTACCATTATTACAAGAGTAACATACCATGGAACATATCTAAATAATTGATATATATCTCGCCATCCACCATTTTCTTCACCTAAAATTAAAACCATTATTGTGTAAATGATACCATATAGCATAAATGGAATCATTGCAAGAATACTATTTAAAAGTGAAATTATTTTAGAACTTGATACAAAGTAAAACAAAATGATACATAATATTGGACAAATCAAATGAAAAAACATATTCATTCCAATAATTGCACTTAATCCATTACGAGGAAAAATTAGTGCCATTGCAAATGTAAATGTTAAAAACACACAAATTGTCGCACAATATAATACCTGAAATGCCCAATCTGGAATCTCATATTTTTTCTTAATTAATCCTTGAATTGTAAATGATACAACAAATATACTAGCCACAAACGAAAGTAAATTAGAATTAACTGTAAATAAATGAAATATAAATACTCCTCTTTCAGGAGTGATTTCATTTGGTTTTTCTAAAAGCCCATAACAAACTCCACAAACAGAGAAAATAATAATCAATGAAGCACAAAGAAATGAAACAATATTCCTTAAAAAAATTATTTGATTAATATTAAGCTTCCTTGAATTCATCTCTATCACTCCTTTGAATCTTATTTTTAATGATTTCTACAATTAATAAAAAAGTATATGGTACAAAAGACAAGACAAAATACGAAATTATGAATGATAAATAATATATGAAATATGGTACATTAGGTCTAACATATTTATCTATTACTGGAAAAGTTTCTGTTTCAACAGGATATAAATAGAATAGATTCAACGATGAGTTTGGATTGATTTGATGTGTAATATAATTCGCTATCATTGCAATCCATGTGCATACCACAAATAATGCAAAGCCTTTTAAAAACTTTTGTATTCCTTTTTTTCCCAATAAATTATTTGATACAAATACAAATATGCAAACACCTATGATAATAGCATGATATATTCCACTATGCAAAGATAAAACAATATATTTTGATTGTAGCATAGCCGATGGATTAACAAAATATGCAATTCCTGCTAAAGTTATAGCATAACCATTAAATCCAAGTAAAATATCTTTAATAATTCCTTTTTTAAATACATACAATAAAGGTAAAAAATACATCGGTAATGAACATATTTGGAAAGGAATTAAAGAAGTAGAGGGATATCCAATACAAAGTCCAAAAATGATTTTAAATACTTCCATTATAATCAAAATAATAGCAAATACACAAGGAATAAAATCACGTTTTCTAGCATTATTTTCTCCCCTAAATTTATAACCAAAATAAACGCCAACGATAATCGACATAACTGCAATTACTATAAAAACATTATGAACTAGCCCAAATTTAGTAAGAGGTTCCTTCCACATATTAAACACACACCTTTTTAAATGTTATAAATTATTTATCTAAAAAACATTATAGCATTTTTTCTGACAATTATCTACAAATTAAACCAAAATATGAATATCACATACTATCATTAAAAACTAGAACAAAATGAATAATTTATTAAAATAACTTATTGATCTAGGCATTCGCCTATTTTAATGAAATATTAATATCTTTAGATACACCTTATATCATGGATATAGTACTTTTTTATCTAAAGAGTAATTAATACTCATTAGGTATTGTTAGACCCTACTCATTAAATAATATATTTCATTATTTGTTGAGTTTCTTCATATTTTTCACAGAGATTGAAATTTCTTCAAAAAAAAAGTTTATTACTTATGTGCAATTACGCATAATTAATAAACTCATAATATTATTATTGTTCTAATATTTCAAATAATCTTTTTGCTGCAGATTCAGGTCCTGTATGCTCCATTCCAGTAACTGCTAGTCTTGTATGTAATACACCAACTGGTGTATTTTCTTTAAATAATTGATTAAATACCTTATCAATAATAACTCTAGTTTCTGCTTCCTTTTGAACTGGACCAAATGGATTTGCAAAGAATGATTCAGTCATACCCATTTCTTGAGTAGTACCCTTTGCTCTTCTTGCGCCACGGATAAATATTTGCTTTGCCTCATCTGGTGTAGAATAGAATTCTACCTCTGAAGAGCATTCAGCATCATAATTATTAGCGTATAATACCATATCTACCTTATATCCCTTCATAATTTGAGGATATGTAGCAACAGGAATAACTAATCTAGAGTTTACTTTATCAGGATTCATGAATATAGCTCTATCCATTTCTTTATATGCATATCCAGATGTCATATCATCCAAACGAACAAAAGCACCAATTTCAGTTCCATAAGCTAAAATATTTCCTTCTTCATTGAACTTAAATGTTCCCATATCATCAAAGATTGTTAATTGAGAAGAAATATTGTCACCTGCAACAGCAGATAAAGCCTCTAATGATTCACTCTTACCAGCACCAGAATCACCAATGATAACAATATTCTTTGTTGCACCACTCTTCATTGTAATATGAACACATGCACCATGAATTGGTAATGCACCTTCACCTATCATCTTAACATTATAAAGTGTTAATAACATTTTTTTCATGTAGCCAAAATAATCAATTGAAGCATTATGAGGTGCAACACCTATATGAATATCATTTTCATTATCATAATAGAAATATGATTCATCATTATAATCAGCACCGAAAATATACAATAGATCAGGCTTTTGATTTTTAACATCTGAAACAGGAACAAATTCAAATAAATTACACAATGTTACTCCATGAGCTAAATAATCTCTATGGAAATAAACATATGCTAATGCTGAACCAACCCTTGCTGCATAGCAATAATATTCAGAAGCTTTAAAATTATCCTTAAACCAATTAATTGGATTTTCCTTTGCTTCTGGATATGTACCAGTTCTCTTATTCTTTTCTGAATAAGAAATAAATGGTGGTCTAATTAAAATTTGTTCAATTGCTTCTGCCTTTGCTAAGAAATGATATGGAGATTCTTTTTTCATCCATTCATTTTTAGTAATCAATAATGCAGCATTAACACCTGCAGGTAATTGACGATAAATTGGGAATCTTTCACCATACAATTTTTCGCAAATAGAACGATATGTTTTTAAAACAACATCATTAAAATCGTTTTGTGCTTCAATAAAGCTTGATGATTCTACACCATCCTTAGTAACTCTTGAAAAAATAACAGCATAACGCTCTAATTTTCTCCAATAATCATAGAAGTTTTGAACCAAATCATATAATACTTCTCTTTTTTCTAATGCTCGTTGAAAAATAGGATCCATTAATGATATTTCTTCAAAGCTAAAGCTTAATAAAAGCTTAAATAACAATATTGTTGCGCTTTCTACCTTTGATTTTGGAAAGATATTTAAAACACTTAGAAATGTTTGATTTTCAGTTTTATATAAATTTTTTATATATTTTCCCCAAACCTCAGCAAAGCAAGCTGATGATAATACTTCGTTTTCAGTCTTACAGAACTTTTCTGAAAAGTTCATTACGACTTGTCTTTGACCTAATGCATATTCCATATTTTTTCTCCTTTTTTTTATTTTCTAGAACAATCCAACAATTTTTCCATCTACAACATTCATTTTATTTGCTGCAGGCTCCTTTGGAAGTCCAGGCATACGCATAATATCACCTGAAAGAGCTACAATAAATCCAGCACCAATTGATGGTGTTACACCACGAATTGTTACTGTAAAATTTTCTGGTCTTCCTAATAGCTTAGGATTATCTGATAATGAATATTGAGTCTTTGCCATACAAATCAATGAATCACCATAGCCTAGCTTTGTTAATCTAGCCATTTGATTCTTTGCATCCTGAGTAAACTCAACATTGCTAGCACCATATATTTCTTTACAAATTGTTGTAATTTTCTTTTTAATAGGATCTTCTCTATTATAAAGGAATTTAAATTCCTTAGTATTATTTTCAATTTCATTAACTAGCTTATTAGCTAAATCAATTGCACCTTCTCCACCTTTAGCCCATACATCTGATAAGCTAACTGGATGACCATTTGATTGAGCCCAATCTGCTAATGCTTGTAATTCAGCTTCAGTATCAGTTGCAAATTTATTTATTGCAACAACATATGGAAGATTAAATTTCTTAACATTTTCAATATGTTTTTCTAGATTTTTAAAGCCTTCCTTTAAAGCTTCAACGTTTTCTACTCCTAAATCCTCTTTTAATACACCACCATGCATCTTAAGTGCACGTATTGTCGCAACAATTACAACTGCAGAAGGCTTGATTCCTGCCTCACGGCATTTTATATCAAGGAATTTTTCAGCACCTAAATCAGCACCAAAGCCTGCCTCAGTAATAGTGTAATCTGATAAAGATAAAGCCATTTTAGTTGCGATAACAGAATTACATCCATGTGCAATATTTGCAAATGGTCCACCATGAATAAAGCATGGTGTATGCTCTAATGTTTGAACTAAATTAGGCCTGATAGCATCCTTTAGAATCATCATTAATGCTCCTGTTATCTTTAAATCCTTAATAGTAACAGGCATTCTATCATAAGTATATGCAACAACAGTACGATCTAATCTTTTTCTTAAATCCTCCATATCGTTTGCAAGACATAAAATTGCCATAATTTCAGAAGCAACAACAATATCAAAATGATCTTCACGAACAACACCCTGTGTTGGTCCACCCATTCCAATAACGCAATTTCTTAAAGCACGGTCATTCATATCAATAACTCTATGCCATATTACTCTTGTAGGATCAATACGTAATTCATTACCTTGATATATATGATTATCAATAATTGCAGAAACTGTATTATTCGCAGCCTCTATCGCATGGAAATCTCCAGTAAAATGAAGATTGATATCCTCCATAGGTACAACCTGAGCATATCCTCCACCTGTTGCACCACCCTTTACACCTAAAACAGGCCCAAAGCTTGGTTCACGTAATGCAATAACACATTTTTTTCCAAGACGTGTAAATGCATCTCCAAGTCCAATTGTAGTAGTACTTTTTCCTTCACCAGCTGGAGTAGGATTTATTGCTGTAACTAATATCAGCTTTCCTTTAGAATTATTAGAATTAGCATTTAAGGATACCTTAGCTTTATATTTTCCATATTGCTCTAAATCATCTTCAGATATACCTAATTTTTTTGCTATTTCTGTTATTGGTTTCATTTCTGCTTTTTGTGCTATTTCTAAATCACTTAACATTGTTTTCTCCTCCAAACGTTTTTCTACGGTGGGCAACTGTTTTTTTACGATATACAATTATGATACCACACTTATAATATTCTTCAATAGATAGTTTTAATTGTAAACGTTTACACACATTTTATTCTATTTAATGATGACTTCCTTATTGTCAAAATCACATATTACCAATTCATCCTTGCTTGTTGGAAGGCTTTTTCCAACAAAATCAGCACGTATTGGTAATTCTCTATGTCCTCTATCAACAAATACAGCTAGTTCAATTTTAGCAGGTCGTCCCATATCCATTATTGCATCCATAGCCGCCCTAACTGATCGTCCAGTAAATAATACATCATCTACAAGAATAATTATTTTATCATGAATATTTTCTTTAAAAATCGATTTGACATCTTCATTTTTCTTATGGTCATCTCTATGAGAGGAAATATCAATAACCTCTAAAGGAACATTTATATTTTCAAACATATAAATAAGCTTTTGAATTTCTTTAGCAATAGGAGTTCCTTTTCTTTCAATTCCCACCAAAATAATCTTAGACAAATCATCATTTCTTTCTATTATTTCATGTGTCATTCTTTTTAAGCTTCTATTAAATTGTTCACATTCTATTACTTTTTTCATATCGGTGCCTCGCTGGGTACAATTAATATTTTATATAACAAAAAAAGCCTTTTTGAGGCTTTTTATATTATTCTTCGTCTTCTTCTGTAATGTTTGCATTATGATAAATTTCTGATACATCATCATACTCTCTTAATAATGCTAGTAATCTCTTAAATTTTGCCTCGTGGTCTTCATCAAGATCAACATAAGTAGAAGGAATTAAATCAACACTACACTCTTCAAATTCTAATTCAGGCTTTGCAGCTAATAATGCATTCTTAATACCTTCAAAATCAGCAGGTGCTGCATAAATAGTTACATATCCATCCTCATCTGTAGACATATCTTCAAAATCTAATTCTGCCATCATTAAAGCTTCCATAGCTTCATCCTCTGACATACCATCAAAAACGAATTGTGCCTTACGATTAAACATATAGCTTACAGATGTTCCTAAAGTACCACCAGTTTTGTTAAATGCAGTACGAACCTCTGTAAATGTACGATTATCATTATCTGTTAAACATTCAACAATAACTGCAACATTACCAGAACCATATCCCTCATAAATCTTTTCCTTAGAAGCACCAGATGCAACTCCTTGTGCTTTTGCGATTGCACGCTTAATAACGTCTGCAGGACATTGATCCTTCTTTGCACGTTCAATTGTACGCTTTAAGCTTTGATTCATTTCAGGGTCAGGTACACCGGCCTTCGCAGCTTGGAATATTTCTTTTCCCCATTTTGCATATTTAGATGATTTCATTGCAGCAGTTTTTGCCATTGATGCTGCTCTTACCTCATGAGCTCTTCCCATGTTTTACACTACCTTTCAATTATTAAATTTGGTTTTTACTTTTCAATTATATACGAAAACTGGCTTTCTTTCAATATTTTTGTGAAATTATTATATGTTTTAACAAAATAAAATGTTTAATATATAAATAAAAAAATAATGTTTATAATTTAACTAGAAAACAATAATTAAAAGCGGATATAAAATCCGCTCGTTAACTATTCTTTTACCATATATAATATTCCAATTGTACCTCTACCACAATGAGAAGATATTACACATCCTGCAAGTGTAGTATATATTTTAATATTAGGAAATTCCTTTTCTAATATTTCTTTAATATAAGCACATGATTCATAAGCTATTGAATGAGTAATAAAAATACAATCAGTATCTAATCTATCTTTATCAGCTATAATTTGTTTAATCATAGCATCAAGTGCAATTTTCATCTTGCCAATAGGCTTCTTTTGAACATGCATCTTTCCATCTCTTACAGCAATAATAGGCTTTATTTTCAAAACCTTACCTGCAATTGCGGCAATAGATGAGCATCTTCCACCCTTGTGAAGATAATCCATTTTTTCTATAGCAAATTGCGATAAGACAAGCTTAACATCTCTATTCATCTTCTTTACAATTTCATTCAAGGAATCACCCTGATCTCTATATTTACAGGCTTTCATTAGAATTAATCCTATTCCAGTAGATAAATTCATAGAATCTACAACCTTAACCTTATTCTCATCAACTGAAACACTAGCCAAATAAGCATTCTCATAGGTTCTACTCATTTGCTTAGAAATACCTGTATAAATTACTTCATCACCCATAGAAACATATTTTTTAAATACTTCCTCAAATACAGGAATTGGGATTGCAGAGGTTTTTGGCAATTCATCATATTCTTCTACTTTTTTATATAAATCTTCAGTTGTAATTTCAATACCATCTAAATATGAGCTATTTGAAAAATTAACAGATAAAGGTATAACCTCAATGTTTAATTTAGTTAAAAGCTCGCTACCTAAATCACTTGTTGAATCAGTAATAATACGTATCATAATTCCACCTCATGATTTATTATAAAACAAACTTTAAATAAAATCTAGTTTTCAGTATTTCTTATTTGTTCTTTAGTGACTAAAAATTTCCCTTTTTTCTGATCCTTTAATAGTTTATATAAATATGAATCAACCATTTTCTTATTTTCTTCAACTATATCAAAATCAAATGCCATTTCGTAAGAATACCTAGATAAAGTATTTATATACTCATTATTTAAAGAATTATTTATATCATAATACTCTATTACATCATCAAATAATTCTGCTTTTTTAGCATTTGAATTGAAACCAACTAGTTTTTTTCTTTCTAATCCTTCTAATATAAAAATAGTATTATCTAAAATAATATTTCTTCCCTTTTGATCAACAAAGCCTCCACTTAAAATCATGTTAATAAAAAATCCTTGAATACTTAATGCAGAATCCTTAAAATTTTTTAATACTATAACAGATTTAGGATATTCTAAAATATGCTTCGCTAAAATTCCTTCATCATCATAGCCTATATATCCAGGTGGAGCACCAATAATACTAGTTATCATATTATGTTCCTTATACCCTGATAAATCAAGCTCTAATAGTTCCTCAGGCCCAATCATAAAAATATTACTTATATCTAATTTTAACATTTGTAATCCATATTTATTTCCATGATATTCTATTGATAATAATGGCTTTTGATTAAGTAAATCCATTTGATATAACCATCTATATTTATCTAGCTTTGAATAAAATAAATCATAATTATATTCATTCTTTTTAGATATTCCTAATATCGCATTATCTACATCATCCTTAGTAACAAAAGTCTTATGATTTACCTCAGCCCAGCTAAGCACATCATCTAATACATCAATACATTTATCAGGTCTATATTTTCTAGTAATTTTTCTATCACTCTCATGAATTAAATAATTCAAGACATCATTTGATATTTTCACCAAGTGATATGCTTCATAATCTTCTTTTATTCCAAACATTATTTTTTTTGTTTGTTCTAAATCAGGCTCATTTACAAAAATTGGCTGAAATCTTCTTTGTAATGCTTTATCATTTTCAATTGTTTTATGATATTCGTCTAAGGTAGTAGCTCCAATTACTCTAATATCTCCCCTTGCTAAAAATGGCTTAAGCATATTTGCAACATCAAGATTACCCTCTGTTGTTGCGGCGCCCATAATTGTATGTATTTCATCAATAAAAACAATTACATTCTTTTTTGAGGCAATTTCATTAACAAACTTATCAAACTTTTCTTCAAAATCACCTCTATATCTTGTACCGGCAAGCATAGCAGTTAAATTCAAGGATAGGATTGTATAATCACTTCCCATTTTAGCAAGCTTCATTGCATATCCTTCTACTAATGCTGTTTTACCAACACCAGCATTTCCAATAAGAAGAGGATTATTCTTATATCTTCTATGCATAATTATATCTATTCTATTTATATATTCATCACGATCAATAAATCTTGATAATTCATGATTTTTTGCAAGCTTAGAAATGTTTTTCACATAATTAAGCTCATCAGTAGATCCTCCTTTAAAATCATATATTTCATTAACATCCATAATTAGACTATCTATATCTAATCCAAGATTTTCTAATATTTCACAAGCAATAGTTTTCTTGTTCATCAATATTGCCATAAAAATATGTTCTTCCGCAACTAGCTTATCATTTGATAAAAGTGAAGCCTGATGTAATATGTTTTCTAATTCTTTATTGTATTGTCCCTTATTTTTTCTAAGAATAAATACTTCGTTTGTTTTATTAAATATTTCATCTCTTGTTATTTCATATTCTGATAACAAAAAATGACAAAGACTATCTTCTGTTTCAAACATCGCAAGAATCAAAAATTCAGTACCCATTGTTGTAATGCCCTGCTCATTTGAATACCTTCTTGCTAAATCCATTATATTTTTAGCTCTAGAATTTAATTCCAATTTTTTCCACGCTCCAATCAAAAATAGTATATGCAAAAGAATGATTTAACATACACAATATACAATATTAATGATATAATTAAATTCAAAGTAGGTGATTGAAATTAAAGCTATTTTAGTAGGTGTAACAACAATTTTAGATAAATATGATATTGATTATTCACTAGATGAATTAGAAAATCTAGCAAATACATTAGATATTGAGGTTGTTTTCAAAATCAAACAAAAGCTAGATACTCCTAATACTAAAACATATATTGGAAGTGGAAAGCTTAATGAAATAATAATTGCTATAAATACCTATTCAGCAGATATGGTTATTTTTAATGATGAGTTAACACCATCACAATTAAGAAACAATCAAGATAAACTAAATGTTGAGGTTATAGATAGAAGCTATTTAATTTTAAAAATATTTGAGCTTAGAGCTCAAACAAAGGAATCAAAGCTTGAAATAAAGCTTGCTAAAGATATGTACCTACTTCCTAGAATTTCTTTTTTAAGAGAAAAGGAATCAAGAATTGGTGGCACTTCTGGTGCAATGTCAAGCAAAGGAGCGGGTGAAACTCAAAAGGAGCTTGATAAGAGACACCTAATGGCAGAAATAGTACATATTCAAAAAGAGCTTGATCAAATAAGAAAAATGAAGCAAAGTCAAATAGAAAAAAGAAAGAAAAATGATATTCCAATTGTAGCACTTGTAGGATATACAAATGCTGGTAAATCATCAACAATGAATACAATATTAGAATACATTAATGAGACAAATAAATCTGTCCTAGCTAAGGATCAGCTTTTTGCAACATTATCAACATATAATAGAAAAGTAACAATTGAAAAAACTGATTTTATATTAGTTGATACAATAGGCTTTGTATCAAAGCTTCCACATAATTTAATTAATTCATTTTATCAAACACTACAAGAAATCAAAAATGCTGATTTTATTATTCATGTGCTTGATTCATCAAGTCAATACATTAATGAACAATTAAATGTTGTTTATGATGTTTTGAAAACATTAAATGCCAACTCAATTCCAACCCTATATCTATTAAATAAATGGGATAAAAATGAAAAAATTGGAATTGATATAATGGGGCAAAAATCATTACCATTTTCTAACAAAACAAAATTAAATATCAAAGAATTAATTAATAATATATTAGAAGAAATATCCCCATCTACTATTCATGTAAAATTATTATTACCTTATAAAGAGGGTGCTTTAGCAAACATTTTAGAAAGCAAAGCAAAAATATATAATAAATCATATGAAAATTATGGAATGATATATGATGTAGAGCTTCCCTCAAAATTATATTCAAAATTTCATGAATATGACATGGATTCATTAATATCATAAAATATCAATAAAAATAGACAAATAAATTAAAAGGCATGTTAAAGCAGTAATTTAAATCATTACTGTACAACATGCCTTTTATTTTTACATATTTAATGTTTTATTTATTTTTTCAATATTGATGCCAGTCATATCAGCTATATCTTCTTTAGATATACCCTTTTTATGCATATTTAATATTATTTCTTTTTCTTTTTCTTCAAGTCCTTCTTCTCTTCCTTCTTCTTTAGCTTCATTTCTACTTGTATTATAATCTAGTCTTTGTCTAAGTTCTTCTAAGGCTAGGTCTATTGTTTTACTTAATTCTGTATAATTATTCATATTTACAGCAGCCTCCTTTATAAAGATATTATTAGAA
>JALEQD010000195.1 GCA_022768655.1 Anaeroplasma sp. | reverse complement strand
GATAGTTTATCGTGGTATTTCCGTCGGCGGAGGTTACGCTGTGCGGGGTGTACTTATAGATAACATATGGCACAGTATCCGCGTTGTTGCCGTAATTATCGCCGCTTGCTATTATGAAGTCAGCCGCCTCGGAAGCGTTGGTGCCGATGCTGCTGTAATCTGCGTGGCGCACCATCTGCCCGTTACCGTAGCTGTATGCGGTGGGATAGCCGCCGTTGAGGTTCGCGCTGCCCGCGCCGCTCATTGCAATACAGCCCATAAGGTACAGCGCCTGTGCGTTCGGGGCAGTGATGTCGGCGGAATATACGCCGCTCTTCCCCGACGATTGATATGCAAGGGTCATCTGCGCGGCGTTAACATCTATGTCCGCGATGGAATAGTTCTTTGTTCCGTTCTTAACGGTGACAGACGCCTCGTCGGGCTTGTAGCTGTCCGATTCGGTGAAGGCGTAGCCGTCGATGACTCTGCCAATGATATGGTTGAGATACAGCCTTGTCTTTTTGTCGCTGCCCTTGTAATTATTTGATTTTACGGCGGTGAAATCCTTGTTTGCATTATCGGATATACCCGTGCAGTCAACGACGTCCATGTTCCTGAAAATAACGCCGCCGTAACGGACAACGCCGATATACCCGCCGATGGCGGTGTTTCCGTAGCAGGAGCCGCTGAGCACGCTTATGGTATTGCTGTTTGTGAATGTCACGCTGACATTATCTATGATATTGTCGCCGCCGTTCACAATGCCGATAAGTCCGCCGTAAAACGGCGCTGTGCCCGTACCGTCCGTTACATACTTGCTTGAAGCAGTGTAAGCGGTGGTCGTGAATTTTGCCGTGACAACAACGTTAAGTTCCTTTATTACCGCGCCCTTGCTCTGATAAATGAAGGGGTTGGTGTTCTGGCTTGTAACGGTATGTCCCGCGCCGTAAATAACGCCCTTGAACGCCTCGCTCCTGCCTATGCCCGCAAAGCTGTTCGGCAGCACAATGTCCCTGTCAAGCATATAATACGCCGTGGAAAGCGCGGTCTGCATATCGGCAAACTCGATCGTGTTACCGCCCTCGTCGGCAAAATTGCCCTCGTTCACCTTCCATTCATACGCTGTATGATCCGTCTTTTCGGCGCACCAGAGCTTATAATTGTCCGCATGATAATTTATTACAACGCCGTCGTTCGCGGGCGTTTCGCCGTCCAGTATCCCCGCAATGAGCACAAGCTGATCCGCGCTCTTTAT
>JALEQD010000064.1 GCA_022768655.1 Anaeroplasma sp. | reverse complement strand
AATCAACAGGAATTATTGCTTTTGTTTTTTCTGTAATTGCTTTTTCAACCATATCATAATCCATTTCAAAAGAATCTTTTTGACAATCTATCATAACAATTTTTGCACCTATATGTACAACAACTGATGCAGTTGCAGTATATGTATACGCAGGAACAATTACTTCATCGCCGTCCCCTATTCCCATAAGTCTAAGTGCCATTTCTTGACACGCAGTTTGGGAATTTAAGCAAACACATCTTGGTGTATCACTTTCAGTTTTTCCTACTCCTACATAATCAGCTATTATTTTTTCTAAATTTTTCGTTCTAGGTCCAGTAGTAATCCACCCAGATCTTAATGCATTTGATACTTCCTCAATTTCTCTTTCTGAAATATCAGGAGGAGAGAAAGGAATATTCATTTTTTTAGTCATACCTACTACCTCGCTGCCACTAATACTTTATCACCATTTTTAATGACTTTATTCGCTTCTTCTTTTTCTATAAATGTTGGAACAACTTTCTTAATGATATTTTTCATATTTTCATCGTTTCCTTTATTTACTGCTTTTTGAAGCAATTCTAACATTTCATTTACTTTTTCTAATTCTAATGGTTTATCACGTTCAATAAAGATTAATTCATTATCAGTTTTATCTAATTCCTCAGTCTTAACTAATAATTCTTCGTATAGCTTTTCACCAGGTCTTAAGCCAGTTTCTATTATTTTTATATCAACATCAGGTTCAAAACCAGATAATCTAATTAAATTCTTAGCTAAATCATAAATCTTAACTGGTTCACCCATATCTAAAACAAATAATTCACCATTTTTCGCCATTGAAGCAGACTGTAATACTAATTGTGATGCTTCAGGTATTGTCATAAAATATCTAATTATTCTGTAATCTGTTAATGTTACTGGTCCACCAGCTTCAATCTGACGCTTAAATAGAGGAATAACAGAACCAGCTGATCCTAATACATTACCAAATCTAGTTATTGAGAATGTAGTATGTTGTTCAATTGATGAATGTGCTTGTACAATCATCTCACAAATACGCTTTGTAGCACCCATAACTGATGTAGGATTTACTGCTTTATCTGTTGAAACCATATGTACTCTATCAACACCATATTTTTCAGCAAGTTCTACTGTATTTAGTGTACCGAATACATTGTTTTCAACTGCTTCAACAACATTATTTTCCATTAATGGTACATGCTTATGGGCAGCAGCCATAACTACTATATTAGGTTTATATTTTTCAAATACTCTTTCTAATGCTGGCTTATTAGTAATAGAAATAATTTCAATCTTTAAATCTAAATTATTTCCATATTTAAATTTTAATTCTTGCTGAATATCATAAGCACAATTTTCATATATATCTAAAACTATAATTTGTTTAGGATTCATTTTCGCAACCTGGCGACATAACTCCGAACCAATTGAGCCTCCGCCACCTGTAATAAGTACAACCTTATCTTTATAAAAATTAGCTGTATTTTCATCAACAACATCTATTGTTTTTCTACCAAGTAAATCTGCAATTTCTACCTTTCTGATATTTGTTGAAATATCAGATTGTAATAATTTTGTTTTATCAGGAAGAATTAATACCTCTTCATTTTTATAATCTATTAAATTTGTAATTTCTTTTATTCTTGTTATACCTGCTGAAGGTAGGGCAATAATTATTTTTTCAATATCAAGCGAATCTACAACTTCATTAACTTTATCAATTGGACCATATACCTTAACACCATTTATATATGTACCAATTTTATCCTTAGAATCATCTAAAAAAGCTACAACTTTATTACCTAATTCTAATGTACATAATTCATTTCTAACCATCACACCTGCATTACCAGCGCCAATAATTAATGTTCTATTAATTTTATCTGCTTTTTTCTTTTTATGATAATACTTATTTAATACATATGATATCAAATACCTTGATGTACCCATATATGCAAATTCAGTAATCATAACAATTGTATATATTCTAAAACTAAAGCCTGTAAAATTAGATATATCAGGTAATTGACTTAATATTAAAACTATTAAGTCTAAGGCATATACTACAATACCGAACCTTACTAAATTATGCCTAATTGAATACATCCATAATAAATTATAATTCTTTAAAATAAAAGAAATAATAACCTTTAAAGCTGACAACACTAAGGCAGACATAACAAAATTATATGCTATATTCCCTTTGAATAATAAACTAGAAAATAAGCAAATAACAAAATAGGCTATAAAATCAGCTAACATTATTCCGACATTATATATTAATTTCTTTTTAGTCATATTTTATAACCTCCCATTTATATGCTATTTAAAAGCATTATATCCTCATCATATTAAAAAGATGAGGATACAAATGTTTACTCGACAGTGACACTCTTTGCTAAATTTCTTGGTTTATCAGGATTAATACCCTTAGCAATACTAGCATAATAAGCTAACATTTGTAATGATATAATTGCTAAAGACGGTGTTAAATACTCATTTATCTTTGGAACATATATTTGATCATTAGAAGCAGAATCAACATCATAATTACCATAATTTGTTACAGCAAGAACCTTTCCATTTCTAGCTTTTACTTCAACCATATTTGATTTTGTTTTTTCATATAATTTAGATTGTGTATCTAATGCAATTACACCAACATGCTCATCAATTAAAGAAATTGTTCCATGCTTTAATTCTCCAGCTGCATAAGCATTTGCGTTAATATAAGTTATTTCTTTAAGCTTTAATGCACCTTCAAGACATATTGTATAATCTAGACCCCTACCAATGAAGAAAACATCCTTCATTGGAACTAGATTTTGAGCAATTCTTTGAATTTGATCTTTTTCTTCAATTATCTCTTTTACTAAGCTTGGAATTCTTTTCAAATCAGATATAAGCTCATTATATAAATCATCATTAATTGTACCATTTAATCTACCAAGCTTAATTGCTAGTAAATATAAATTAATCAATTGACAAGAATATGCTTTTGTTGTTGCTACAGCGATTTCAAGTCCAGCATATGTGTACATATTATAATCACTAGAGCGTGAAATTGTTGATTTTTGTACATTGCAAATACTCAATGTTGGAATATTACGTTCTTTAGCCTTCAATACACTTTCATGAGTATCTTTTGTTTCACCAGATTGACTTATAGCAATAACAAGACTTTGAGGTCTTTGGCTGTATTCTCTATATTTATACTCTGAAGCAAGCTCAACTCTAACATTAACTCCTGAAATTTCTTCCATAATATATTGCGCTACAACTCCAGTATGATATGCTGAACCACAAGCATAAATATAAATATTTCTAATGTTAGCTAAAAAATCATCTGTTAACCCTGTGCTAGACAAATCTATTACATCATTTTTTAGATAATAATTTAATGTTTTTTGAATTACTTCAGGTTGTTCTTCTATTTCCTTTATCATGAAATGAGGATAATTTCCTTTATCAGCAGAATCAGCATCTAATTCTATTAATACTGATTTTTTGTTTTTTAATTCATCACCATTAAGATCATAAAACTTGATAGAATCTTTTGTAATTACACCACATTCATAATCCTCTGGATAATATACATTCTTTGTATATTTTAATATGGCAGGAACATCTGATGCTAAATAACATCCATCATTTCCTTTAGCAACAATTAAAGGACTTCCCTTTTTAGCAAACCATATTTGATCTGGATAATTTTTACACATTATCGCAAGAGCGTATGAGCCTCTTGCTCTAACCATTGCCTTATTTATCGCATCAATAGGACCTTTTTTATATTTCTTGCAATAATAATCAATAAGTTTAATGATTACCTCTGTATCAGTTTCAGAATAAAATGTGTATCCGTTTCTTAAAAGCTTATCTTTTAATTCCTGGTAATTTTCAATAATACCGTTATGCACACCAATAACATTATAATCATCAGAATGATGAGGGTGAGCATTTTCTACTGTCGGATTACCATGTGTTGCCCATCTTGTATGACCAATACCAGATGTACCAACAAGTGACTTACCTGAATCTGTTTTATCTATTAAGTTTTTAAGCTTACCTTCAGCTTTTACAATTACCGGTTCTAAATTATTTTGTCTAACACAAATACCTGCCGAATCATATCCACGATATTCTAATTTGGCAAGACCATGTAATAAAACTGGGGCAGCATCGTTATTTCCAACGTAGCCTACAATTCCACACATAATAACTCCCTTATATAATAAAACTTAAAGTGTGCGCATGCACACTTTTATCTAGCTTATTAATTTATTTATTTGCCACCAAAACTAATGACTAATAGATATATTAATATATCCTTACCCCTCCCCATCAAATTATGGGGTTTTAAGGATTAATATGTTTGTGCATTATTATTAATTATTAATCGATTACATATCCTTTACTTTTAATAACATCAACAACCTTATTTGCTAAAGTTTTGCAAATATCAATCGTTTCTGCCTCAACCATTACTCTAATCAATGGTTCGGTACCTGATTCTCTAACTAAGATTCTACCAGATGTTGATAAATTCTCTTCTACTTCCTTCACTTGATTAACAACATCATTATCATTTAATACTTCTTTTTTATCAGTGACCTTAACATTAATTAAAACCTGAGGATAAATTGTTAATCCTTCAATTAATTCATCTACCTTTTTATTTGTGCTTACTAATACTTCAAGCATTTTTAATGCTGTAAGTATTCCATCACCTGTAGATGCATCATTAATAAAAATTATATGACCAGATTGTTCTCCACCAATCACACAATTATTATCCTTCATATATTTATACACATATTTATCACCAACTTTAGTTTTAGCATATGATATATTTTTTTCATCTAATGCTTTATATAAACCAAAGTTTGACATTACTGTTGTAACAACAGTATTGTTAGCTAATTTATTATTATCTTTTAAATAATTAGCGTAAATATATAATATATGATCACCTGTTAATATTTCATTTTGTGTAGCACCTAAACATCTATCACAATCACCATCAAATGAAAAACCAATATCAAGCTTATATTTATTTAATAAAGCCTTTAAGCTTTCCATATGAGTAGAACCACAATTATTATTAATATTTAATCCAGTTGGTTCTTCATTTATAACAAATATATTTGCACCTAAGCTTTCAAATACTTCTCTTGCTACTGCTGTAGCAGAACCATTAGCTAAATCTAAACCGATACGCATTCCAGATAAATCGGGTCCTAAATCAATTAAATGATGAATATATTCTTTTACACCTAGAGAATATTCAATTGTCTCACCAATTGAATCTCTATATGCATATTCTATTTGAATATTTCCATCTAGATAATCTTCAATTTGATTTATAACCTCTTCATCCATCTTTTCACCATTTGAATTAATTAGCTTAATTCCATTATCATAAAATGGATTATGAGATGCTGAAATCATTATTCCGCAAGCGAAATTCTTACTTTTTGTAAGGTATGCAACAGAAGGTGTCGTTGTTACACCTAACAAATACGCCATACCACCAGTAGAATTAATACCTGATGCTATAGCATGCTCAAGCATAGAACCAGAAAGTCTAGTATCTTTACCGATAACAAAATTTATATTATTAAATTTCTTCTTAAAATAGTAGCCTAGAAATTCACCAATCCTAAAAGCATGCATTGCAGTTAAGCCTTTATTTGCTTCACCTCTAAAGCCATCAGTACCAAAATACTTTGACATAATAATTCCCCTATTAATTCTTACTAATAATAGTATTTTCCTTCTTATAAATAGAATTTTCCGGAATAACTCCTCTAACACAGGATAGTGGATAAACATTAGAATTTCTTCCAATAACAGTTCCAGGATTTAAAACACTATTACATCCAACCTCAACATAATCTCCTAAAAAGGCACCAGCCTTTTTTAGGTTAGTTTCAATATTTTCACCCTGATTATGAATAACAACAAGCTTTTTATCAGATTTAACATTTGATGTAATAGAACCAGCACCCATATGTGCTTTATATCCTAGTATTGAATCACCAACATAATTGTAATGTGGTACCTGAACATTATCAAATAAAATAACATTCTTTAATTCTACAGAATTACCAACAACACAATTATCCCCTACAATTGCGCTACCTCTAATAAAAGCTGAATGTCTAACCTCAGTATTCTTACCAATAATTGTTGGACCCATAATATATGCTGATGGATAAACATTAGCAGTTTTATGTATCCAAACCTGATTGGAAACCTCATTATATTCATTTTTATCTAATAAATTACCAATATTAATAATTTCTTCCTTTAATCCCTTTAATGCTTCCCAAGGATAATCAAATGATGATAAATATTTATTTGAAATTGTATGATTTATGTCAAATAAATCACATATTTTTAAATTCAATAATATCATCCCCAGTAAAAATTATATAATATTTGTAATTTTTTATAATGATTTATAAGAAAATCATATATAAAACTCATTAGTGATTATAACATACAATAGAAAAAATTAAAATAAAATGTGCTAAAAAATAACATTTTTAATAAATAAATTTTACAAAATATAATAATAAGAACCATTATTTTCCAATTTTTTTAACTTTTTATCAAAAATATTTTTGATGCAGAAATTAATATATTAAATTATGGTGTAGCCCATAATTAAATAATTATATAATACGGTATGGACCATCCGCTCATGAACTGAATTAGAAATATTTGTAGTACAAGCCGATAAACATACAGCAGTAATTAAAAATATAGAAGCACCAATAATTTTTAAAAATATTTACATATTAATTCTCCTTCGTATTTTTACATTATAATTGTCATTTAGGAGAGAAATACGGATTTCCATAAATATAAAACAAAATAAACCTATAAAGTTTTTAATTTTGCTAACTAGCAGATGACCTTTTCTTATTTTAATAAAAATCAACTGTTGGTTGTTTTTAATTATATGTTAGACATTAACGAAATGCAATAAAGTTACCTCAAAAAAATCAAGTGTAACATAACACTTGATCTTATAATACTTTATTTTGTTTTGAATATTTAAATCTAAGAAAAACTATCTTCGTTTCATAAATCTTAAAAAGTAAAATGTAATTGTTAATAATAGCATGTCTAATATTTTCATCTTTAATATAATAATATTTACAATCAGGATATGCCAGTGGAAACATACAAATATTATAAATGCTTTTTTCAATATCTTTCATCAAATCTACTGCTGCTTTTCGTATACTAAAACTAGGAGTTATCTCTTAGTTTCTTTATTTCTAATATTGATGTATAATAGTAATGATGGAAAGTTATTTTAAATGTGGAGGCACTTAGTGACCTCGTTAAAACCATGTAGAGCTCTGACTCTTTAT
>JALEQD010000194.1 GCA_022768655.1 Anaeroplasma sp. | reverse complement strand
GCTATTTCTAAAATAAGCTTTTCTGTTTTTTCCCAGCCTAAGCATGGATCAGTAATTGATTTACCATATACACATTCTTCTACCTTTTGTGTTCCATCTTCGATATATGATTCAATCATTAATCCCTTTACCATCTTATTTACTAATTCATTATGGCGTGTAGAATGCAATACTTCCTTTGCTATACGAATTTGTTCTAAATATTTTTTACCTGAATTTGAATGATTACAATCTACTATTATTGCTGGATTTTTAAAACCCTTCTTTTCATATTCTACTGCTAGATTATATAAATCCTCATAATGATAATTAGGATGTGATTTTCCTTCCTCATCAACATAGCCTCTTAATATCGCATGTGTTAAATCATTTCCTTGTGATTCTACTTCCCAGCCTCTATATATAAATGTATGTGAGCTTTGGGCTGCGTTAATCGCATTTAGCATAACAGATGTATCACCTGATGTTGGATTTTTCATTCCAACTGGCACTGATACACCAGAGGCTGTTAATCTGTGCTGTTGATTTTCAACAGATCTTGCTCCTACTGCTACATATGATAGAAGGTCGCTCAAATAACGATGATTTTCAGGATATAGCATTTCATCTGCAGTTGAAAAGCCTGTTTCTTGTAATACATGCATATGCAAACTTCTAATTGCAATAATACCTTTTAGCATATCTGGTGATGCTAGCGGATCTGGTTGATGTAGCATTCCTTTGTAGCCTGCACCTGTTGTTCTTGGTTTGTTTGTATATACTCTTGGTACTATCACTATTTCATTTTTAACACGCTCTTGAACAGCTCTTAATCTTTTACAATAATCTATTACTGAATCCTCTCTATCAGCTGAGCAAGGACCAATTATTAATAATAATTTATCACTTTCACCTGTAAAGATTTTTCTAATTTCTTCATCATTTTGTTTTTTAATTAAAGCTAGCTTTTCATCAAGAGGATACATTTCTTTTACTTCTTGTGGAACAGGAAGCTTTCTTTTAAATATCATATTCATATATCTCACCTCATATATGCATTAATTCTAACATAAAGTAAGGAAAATAGAAAGAATCAGTAATATTTTTAATAAAATTATTAGGGGATTAATGAGCATAATACATGTGAATTTATAAATTATTTCATTTCTTCAGTAATATTTTTTATAAATGGTTTATTAGAATTTAAATTATTTTCTATATTATTACTTGATTTTGTGATAGTTTCAGTAGTTGTAGGACTTATTAGACTTCTTTCATAGGCCTTCATAGCTATCTGATTTAATACCATGCTTCTACTCCAACCATTTTTATGAGTCTCTTTAATATACCACAAAATTTCTTGGTGGGATTTGGATTTTGGTAAAATAACTGTTACTAACGTGCTCCAAGGAATTTGGGTTACAGGTTGTAACCTAATTTCATTTTCAGAAAACTCTTTTGCAAATTGTGACATTTTTTTAAGCTGTTCACATGAATATCCTTTACCATAATCTTTTAAATCATTGGATAATCTTTCAATATATTTGTTTCCCCAAACTTTTCTTTGATTAATGATTGTGCCTATTTCATAGTAAGTCATTATCATAGCACTATTAACAACTACCATTGCTTTATTTTGGTTAGTTCTAATATTTTCTTTGATTTTATTTAAATCATTTAAATAATCTTTCTCTAAAATCGTTATTTCCTTTGTATTAGTCATTTTTATAAGCCTCCATATTAACTTTAAGTTTTCTTTCTAAATATTCCGGCAATTCCTCAATTAACTTATATTTTGATATACCTAGTGATAGATGATTTTTCTTTAATGTAGTTTCAGCAACATATTTATCTGCATCCTTACATAGTAGTAATCCTATAGTATCATTATCACCATCAAC
>JALEQD010000050.1 GCA_022768655.1 Anaeroplasma sp. | reverse complement strand
ATGCCCTTCTTAGTATTACCTGGTTCTTCAAATTTAGATTTAATGATTTCAATATAATCATCCAACTCACTATGATATTCTCTTTTCTTTCTTTTAGGAATACCACCATTATCATAGTATTTTTTTAGTGTTCTACGATCTTTGTTATATAAACGTTCCAATTCACTAAAGTTTGGAATGATACCACAACCTTTCAAATTATTTAAATGACCTATATAATTCATCATACGTTCTTACCTCCGCATATGACGATTATATAATAAAAAAATGAATACATACAATTGTACATTTTAACTGTACCCAAATTGTACATATTCATTATACCTTTAACAGTTCATCAATAGTAATTCGGTTTTCTTTATCTTTATCTTTTAAAGTTTCAATTAATGATTTATAATACATTTGTATATCTCCTTTCCTTAAGTATCTAGTTAATACCATTATAAAGGAGATATATTTTTTTATCAAAAAATACCTACCTACCTCAATTTGGAAGTAGGTATGATTTTTATAACTACCTAAGATTGGAAGTACTCAACTACCTACCTTAGATTTTAAAGAACCACAAAAAAGTTATATGTGTCTTTTATTCAGTTAAGAGAATAGCTAATAATTTTATAAATACATTAATTTTTTTAAAGATATAGCTGTATAATCAACATTGATTATTATTAATTTTTTTGATATAATTTTTTAGTAAATACTATAAGGGGTGATTTCGACTATGGAAAAGAAAAAATTCTATTTAACTACAGCAATTGCATATACATCATCTAAACCTCATATTGGTAATGTATATGAAGCTATATTAGCTGATAGTATTGTTAGATATAAGAAAAAAGACGGTTATGATACATATTTTCAAACTGGTACAGATGAACATGGTCAAAAGATAGAACAAAAAGCATTAAAGATGGGTATAACACCAAAAGAACATGTTGATAAGGTTTCTAAGGAATTAAAAGATACTTATGATTTAATGAATGTAAAATATGATTATTTTATACGTACAACAGATGATTATCATGAAAAGCAGGTTGCTTTAGCATTTGACAAGCTTTTACAAAAGGGTGACATTTATAAAGGAACATATGAAGGATATTATTGTGTTGATTGTGAATCATATTTTACAGAGAAGGATTTAATTGATGGATGTTGTCCTGATTGTGGTGCAAAGGTTACAAAGAATAAAGAAGAATGTTATTTTTTGAAGCTTGAACCATATAGACAAAGATTATTAGATTATATAAATGATAATCCAAGCTTTATAGAACCAGAATCTAGAAAAAATGAAATGATTAATAATTTCTTAAAAAATCCTATTCCAGATTTATGTGTATCTAGAACATCTTATAAATGGGGAATTCCTGTTAATTCTGATCCAAAGCATGTTATTTATGTTTGGATTGATGCTTTAATTAATTATATTACTGGTCTAGGATATCGTTTTGATGCAAAATCAGGTGATTTGTTTGATAAGTATTGGCCTGCAGATGTTCATTTAATTGGAAAGGATATATTAAGATTCCATACAATTTATTGGCCTATTATTTTAATGGCATTAGATATTGAACTTCCAAAACAGGTATTTGGACATCCATGGGTATTAATGAATCATAATAAAATGAGTAAATCAAAGGGTAATGTTATTTATTCTGATGATCTTGTTAATTTATTTGGTGTTGATGCGGTAAGATATTACGTATTACATGAAATACCTTTTGCTGCAGATGGAAATATTACTTATGAGCTTGTTTGTGAAAGAAGCAATTCCGATTTAGCAAACACATATGGAAATTTAGTATCTAGAACAATCGCAATGGTTAAGAAGTATTTTAATGATGAAGAAATTAAATTATGTGAACCAACAGAGTTTGATGCTGCATTAAAAAATCAATTTGAAGAAGCGATAAAGAAATATAAAGCATTAATGGATCAATTTAAGGTTGCTGATGCATTAGAAGAAGCAATGAAGGTATTACGTCAAGCAAATAAATATATTGATGATACTGCTCCTTGGGTATTAGCTAAGGATGAATCAAAGAAGAATATTCTAATGACTGTTTTATATAATTTATTAGAGGCTATTAGAATTGGATCAATTTTGCTTGAGCCTGCAATGCCTACAACATCTTTAAAGGTTTATAAGGCTTTAGGAACAAATAAGACTGAATTTACTGATTTAAGCTTTGCATTAGAGGCTGGATATAAGGTTTCTCCATGTGAAATTTTATTTAAGCGTTTAGATGTAAAGGAAGTAATGGATTACGTTGTAAGTAAGGAACAAGCTAATCAAGTAAATGAAACAAAAGCTGAACCTACAAAACCATTAATTGATATTGAGGATTTTGATAAACTAGATTTAGGTGTTGGAAAAATTGTTGAAGCTAAAAAGCATCCAAAGGCAGATAAGCTTTTAGTGTTTAAGGTTGATTTAGGTAATGAGGTACGTCAAATCGTATCTGGAATTGCAAAATTCTATAAGCCTGAGGACTTAATAGGATATAAGGTTATTGTTGTTAAGAATTTAAAGCCTATAAAGCTAAGAGGTGAAGATTCTTTTGGAATGCTATTATGTGCATCTGATAAGGATGATAATAAGCTTGAATTAATTCAAATTAATTCTTTAAATCCTGGAGATATAGTTAGATAATATGCAAAATGAAGTAAATGACGGATTTATTGCTTCAAATTATAAATCTGGTCCATCAAAGAAAAAAATTGTTATAAATGAAATATTAAGATTTTTAATTGTGTTTGCATCATCTGCGATATATTCAATATCTGTTGCGTGGTTTTTGGAGCCTGCTAACCTAATATCAATAGGACTAACAGCTGTAGGACAAATTATTCACTATTTTGTTCCAAGTGTACCTGTAGGTGTATGGACATTAATAACTAATATTCCACTTTGTATTATTGGTGTAAAATTTGTATCACCTAGATTTGTACTGTTTACAATAATTTCTGTTGTCATTCAATCCATTTTATTGATGGGATGGATTCCAGTACCAGAATTTATTGAAGCAGAATTAGGTGATAATAAATTATTTTTAGCAATAATTGCCGGATTATTTTGTGGTGTTGGTATCGCAATTGCTTTAAGGTATGGAATGTCAACAGGTGGTGTTGATATAGTTGCTCAAGCATTATTAATCAAAAAAAATATTTCTATTGGAACTGTCTCAACAGTTGTAAATATCATTTTAGCTGTTATTTATGGTGGATTAATACAAAACAATTGGTCAATAACATTATATACATTTATCTTTATTATTCTTATTAGCATCGTTGTTGATAAGATTCATACAGGATATAATGCGGTTAGAGTTGATGTTATTACAAATTATTCAGAAGAAGTAAGCAATGCATTAATTACTGGAATTGCTAGAGGATGTACAATTTTAGATGTTAAGGGTGCATATACACATGAAAAAAAATACGATGTGTTTATGGTTATTTCCTTGTATGAATTAGAAAAAGCAAAGAAAATAATAAATGCGGTTGATCCAGATGCTTGGATTACTGTCATACCTGTAAAAAGAATAATAGGTGCCTTCTTTAAGCATACTATTATTTAATGAATTTTACTGTATCTTACAAAAAAGATACAGTTTTTTTCATATTTTAAAATTTTTTTTAAAAAAACTATATAATTCTAACTATTATTTATATGAAGGAGTAAAACACCTTATTTTTTTTACTTCAAATTATAATAATAAGGAGAAAAAGAAATATGAAAAATGAAAATCTAAATGAACCAAATTTTAATTTAACAAATGATGTATTATTTAAGG
>JALEQD010000183.1 GCA_022768655.1 Anaeroplasma sp. | reverse complement strand
CGGGGAGGTGCGATTCTGCGTGACGCTGCTCAGCTTCGGCGTGTTGGGCTACTATGTGGCCGGGGCGGACGCGGGGCGGGACGAATGAGCATGCCGGAACGCGCAAAGGCGCAAAAGCTCCGCCAGCGTGCGGCGCGGGATGCGAATCTCTCGACCTGCGACATGCAGAAGCGTGTAGATCGAAAGTACAAAACCGACGAGAGCCGGTATAAGCAGCCGGGTGCGTGGGACATCACCGGATATCCGAAGGTGAAGCGCGATGTCTGAGCACTGGTTCGGCGGGATTAAGTTACAGCCGGTATCGACTGTGACGAAGTTTCCCGAGGTATACATAGACAGCGCGTTTGTACGTGCGTTTGAAGATGTTTACGGCGAAATCTACTATGAGGTCGTCGGGTGCGGCGCAAAGGGCGCTTGCTGGCCGCTGAGCCAGCCGACACAGGATGTGCGGCTTGCGCTCGGCGTGTGCAAGGGAATTGAGGCACGAATCGCCGCCGCGCGCGAGGAGGAACGGAAGCGAAGGAGCGCATACACCTTGCAGCTCATCGGAGAAATCCAAAATGGACAAGAAAAAAGCCCTGACCGGTGATGCGTCAGGGCAGGGGTTCGGGCGAACCCATATGAAATGCAACTATATTATAGCACGGACGCCCGCCGTGCACAAGGAGTTTTTTCTATGGAAAAACAAAAGATGATCTGCGGGTGCATGTTCCGCGAGGGTATGCTGATGCCGCGGGAGAACGGCCGGCTGCGCCTGGGCGACAGCGTGCAGTTCGTGCCTGACTTCAGAAGGATTTTTGAAATTGCAGAAAAGAGCGTGACCGGGCGCATTATCTGGTTTCACCCGCGTATGCGCTATGCGGTGGTGGAATACAGTCTGTACACGATGACGGGCGAGAAAGTCCCGGTGCGGGAGGCGCTTATCATTCATCCGGATGCGAGGAGGTGCGCACGTGGACGAGCTGAATAAACAGATCAACGCGGCGAAGGCACAGCACGTGAAGGCGCTGGGCGAGG
>JALEQD010000046.1 GCA_022768655.1 Anaeroplasma sp. | reverse complement strand
TTATTGAGGGTGGACAAACTATGAATCCTTCAACAGAAGCATTTGTTGAAGCTATTAAAACTGTAAATGCTGATAATGTTATCATAATTCCTAATAATTCTAATGTTATTATGGCAGCAAAGCAGGCTGCAAATATGGTTCCTCATTGTAATGTTGAGGTTGTTAAGGCTAAAACTATTGCACAAGGTTATGCTTCAATAATGAATTTTGATCCAGAGGCAGATATGGAAACTAATTTGGCTCAAATGACAGAATCTATTCTTAATGTTACTTCTGGTGAAATTACATATTCAATTCGTGATACAGAAATTGGTGGAATAAAGATTAATGCAAATGATTTTATGGGTATAGTTGATGGTGAAATAATTGTATCAACAAAAGAAAAAACTGATGCTTTAACTCATTTACTAAAAAAATGTATAACAGATGAATCACAAATAGTTACATTCTTCTGCGGAAAGGATGTTACAAAATCAGAAATATCTTCTTTAGAAAATATTTGTGCTTCAATTAATTCCGATGTTGATGTTGAAATCATTGAAGGAAAGCAAGATATATATTCATATATCATTGCTGTTGAATAAGTAAAACGGGCTGCCTTGTGACAGCCTTTTTATTTTTAGGATGTGATAAAATTTATGAATCTTGAAGATATTAAGGGTGTAGGTGTAAAAACCTTAGGACATCTTGTTTCAGAAAATATTAATACTGTTGATGATTTATTATATTTATTTCCTAAGTCATATATTATTTACGAGATAAATAATGATTTGCTTTTTTCATGCCAATATACTTCTGTTGAGGCAATTATTTGTACTAGACCTATTTTTATTAAATATAGAAGAAATGTAAATTCTATAATTTTTTACGCAATGATTAATAATTATAAGGTCAAATGTATTATATTTTCTGGAGATTATTTAAGGTATAAGCTTCTTATGAATACTAAGGTTATATTATATGGAAAATATAAGCCTGAAAATAAGGAATTTATAGTTCAATCAGTTTTTTTTGATTCTTTTAATATAAAAATAGAAGTATTGTATAAGAAAAAACTATTAAATGATAAGGTTGTTTCTAAAATAATAAAAAATATTTTTAATACTGGATATACTGTTGAAGATACTCTTCCTAAAAACCTAGTAGATAAATATAAGCTTTATCCTATTATGAAATACTTATATGCTTCCCATTTTCCGGAAAATAAAGCTGATTATGTTCAAATTCTAAGAAGAAGAAAATATGAAGAATTTTTTTGGTATTCACTTTCTTTAGAGCATCTAAGAAGCTTTAAGGAGCAATCTAATAAAACCAAAAGAATAATAGATGTTGAATTGATTCAAAATTTTATTAAATCCTTGCCATATTCATTATCAAAGGATCAAAGATCTGCAATTAATGATATATATAAGGATATGTCTTCAAATATCCAGATGAATAGATTGTTACAGGGTGATGTTGGCTGTGGAAAAAGCATTGTAGCATATATTTCATCATTGATGGCTATTTCTGCTTCATACCAAGTTGTAATAATGGTACCTACAGAAATTTTGGCAAAGCAGACATATGATAATGCTTGTAAATATTTTTCAAAAATGAATATAATTTGCGAGTTACTTACATCAAGTGTAAAAAATAAAGATAAAATGGATATTATTTATAGGCTTATGAGTAATAGAGTTAATATCATTATTGGGACTCATGCGCTTTTAGAAGAGAATGTAAAGTTTTTTAAGCTAGGACTAGTGATTATTGATGAGCAGCACAGATTTGGTGTAAATCAGAGAAAGAGATTATTGCAAAAATATAAGGATGTTGATGCGTTATATTTAACAGCTACACCAATTCCTAGAACATTAGGATTAACTAGCTTTGGTGATTTAGATATCTCATCAATACATTCAATGCCAGAAGGAAGAATACCTATTACAACAGAGATAATAGATTATTATGAGCTTGAAAGAAATAAAGGTAGTTTTCTTGATAGCATAAATAAGGGAGAACAAATATATGTTGTAGTACCACTAGTTAATGAAAATGAAGATATTGACGCGATAGATATAGATAGAGCGTATGAATATTTTTCAAATTTATTAGAAAATGTTGAAATTGGTATTATTCATGGAAAGTTGAAACCTCAACAAAAAAATTCAATAATGCAGGATTTTAAGAATAATAAAATTAGTGTATTGATATCTACTACTGTTATTGAGGTTGGTGTTGATAATCCAAACGCAACAATAATGATTGTATTAGATGCTGATAGGTTTGGGCTTGCTCAAATACATCAGCTAAGGGGTAGAGTTGGAAGAGGAGATAAAAAATCAATTTGTTATTTAGTTTCTAATAAAACTGATAATCAAAGATTAATGGCTTTAAAAAAATACTCTAGCGGATTTGATGTTGCGGTTGAGGATTTTAAACAAAGAGGACCTGGAGATTATTTTGGAGATTTGCAAAGTGGCTTTGTGAATTTAACATATGCTGATTTTGAATCCGATTATAAAATTTGGAATATTGCTAAGGAAGATGGAAAAGAATATTACCATATATTCAAAAATGAAAATAGTAATAATAAAAAATTTTTAGAAATAATTAATGATATTCAAAATCAAAAAAATAAAATAAACTAGTTTTTATGTTACATAAATGATAAAATTATAGAAAGGTATTTATGGAGGTGTATTATGATTAGAATTGGTATCGATGCAAATGGTGGAGATAATGGTGTTTTAGCAACAGTACCTGGTGCTATTGAGGCTGTTAAAGAATTTAAGGATATAGAAATTGTTTTATATGGTGATGAGGAAAAAATAAAGCCATTATTAACAAATACAGAAAGAATTAAGATTGTTCATACTAAAGTTACAATGAATATGGGTGAAAAGGATCCTATTAGTGCGGTAAGAAAGCAAAAAGATTCATCATTATGTATGGCTATGTATGCTGCAAAGAATAACGAGGTTGATGCAGTAGTAACAAGTGGACCAACACAATGTGTAGTAATGGCTGCTCACCTAATAATTAGAAGATTAAAGCAAATGGAAAGAGTCGCATTATGTCCTTGTATTCCAAATTATGATGGTAAGCCAAGATTGTTATTAGATGTTGGTGCAAATGTTGAGCTGAAGCCTGTTCATTTAGGTCAGTTTGCAATATTTGCAACAGTTGCAGCAAAGGAAGTATTTGGAATAGAAAATCCTAATGTTGGATTGCTAAATATTGGTTCTGAGCCTGGAAAGGGTAGAATTAATGAAAAAGAAGCCTATGATTATTTAAGTTCCTTATCAAATATTGATTTTTATGGAAATATTGAGCCTGATCAAGCAATGAATTGCCCTACTTCAATTGTAGTGTCTGATGGTTTTTGTGGAAATATTTGTATGAAATCAATTGAAGGTACTGCAAAAATAATGGGTAAAATGCTAAAGGATGAAATAAAATCATCTTTAGGTGGTAAAATTGGCTATTTATTCATGAAAAAGAATTTAAAGCGATTTACAAATAGAATAAACCCTAAAGAGGTCGGTGGTGCAATGATTTTTGGTATTGGTAAGCCAGTTGTTAAAGCTCATGGTAATTCTGATGCTTATGCTTTTAAAAGTGCAATTAAGCAAGTTAGACAAATGGTTAATTCTGACTTAATTAATAAGGTCATTACTGCACTTCCTAAGGAAGAGGCTAGTGCTAATGAGTAAGGAAATTATAGATGAATTTCAAAATGTAATAAAATATAAATTTAAAAATGTGAATTTACTTTTAGAAGCACTTACGCATTCTTCCTATGCTAATGAGCATCAATTAAAAAGTAATGAAAGATTAGAATTTTTAGGTGATGCTGTATTAGAATTGGCTATGTCTAAGCATTTATTTTCAATAATTGATTTAGATGAGGGTGTACTAACTAAAACAAGAGCTAAGGCTGTTTGTGAGGAAGCCTTAGATTTATATGCAAATAAGATTAATCTTTCTAAATATTTATTTCTTGGTAAAGGAGAAGAAAGTAGTGGAGGTAGAACACGAAAGGCCATTTTAGCTGATGCCTTTGAAGCAGTTTTAGGTGCTATATTTTTAGATAGTGGCTTTGAAAATGCCTATAGCATTGTTGAATGCTATGTTCTTCCTTATTACAATTCTATTCTAAAAATAAAAGATTATAAATCGTTACTACAGGAAAAGCTTCAAAGTGAAAAAAGGTCTATTCACTATGAAATTGTTAGGGATGAGGGTCCTGCAAACAATAAAACCTTTGAAGCAGTTGTATATATGGATAATATATTAATGGGAAGAGGAATTGGAAAATCTAAAAAGCAGGCTGAACAGGAAGCAGCTAAAAATGCTTTAGCAAAAGAAGCTAAAAATTAACAAAATTGCCAATTCAATCATAAAATATATTGGTGATTGAAATATGATTATGGTAATCATTGGTATATGTGGAAAAATGGGTAATTGCCTTGCAGATTACTTTGAAAAAAAATGGGATATTATTGGTGTTGATTTAAAAAAACATCCCAAATACACTACATATTCTTCCATAGACTTAATTGATTTACCAATTGATGTTGTTGCTGATTTTTCATCAGTAAATGCAAAAAATGAATTAATTAAAGCTATAAATAAAAATGTATTAGTTTTAAGTGGGACAACAGGCTATTCTTTTTCGGAAATAGATGAATTTATAAAGCTAGGAAAAGAAAAGTTCTTTTGGTCTGCAAATTATGCTGGTGGGATATTTCTTTTTTATAAGCTTTGTGAATTAGTATTTAAGGATTATGATATTTTTGATTTTATTGAAATTCATGCAAAGGATAAGAAGGATAAGCCGAGTGGTACAGCAAAAATGATTGCTAAAAAATTGACTATTGATGAGAATAAAATACAATCATTAAGAATAAATCAAGCAAATCCAGTTCATGAAATCATTTTTTCATCAGAATATGAAAGAATTATTTTAAGGCATGAGGTTATGAAAAAAGATGCATTTTTGATTGGCTTTGAAAAAAAATTAAATGAAATGAGGGAGAAAAATGATAAAGAAGCTATATGAATGTGGGTGCTTTGACTATAAGAAATTTATTATGGATAATATGAAAAAATTAGGACTTAATTCTGATGAAACTATAGTTCTAATCACAATGTTGGACCATTATTTAGATGATTCAATGCTTACAAATGAATCTTTATTAAAGTATCTTCCTTTTACAAAAGCAAAATTAGAAAAAGCTTTAGCATCATTATTAGAGAGAAGCTTTTATGAAATATATATTATATATGAAAATGGTATTGGACAAGAAAAAATTTCTGTAGATTCTTTTTTTAACAAGGTTAGTATTTTATTAAATGGAATTTCAAATAACAGCGAGGACGAGCTAAGACTTGTTTGTAAGGAGGTTCAAGAGGCAGTTAATAGAATATTAACCTCTAAAGAGCTTGAAATAATAAATAGCTTAGTATTAGAGGATAAATATACTTTAGATAATTTTAAAAAAAGTATAGAGACATTAAAGGGTAAGGGACGATTAATTACAATAAAAAATATTGTCGCTACCTTATCAAATAAAGAAGAAATTAATGTTAAACCAAATAATACATTAATTAAAGATTTTTTTAATAGTATTAAATAAATATGAATAAAACAAAATCATTAAATATTTTAAATTTATTATATGAAATTATCCCTAGTCCTAAATGCGAATTAGATTATTCAAACAATTTTGAATTATTATGTGCTGTTTTATTATCTGCACAAACTACAGATAAGAGAGTTAATCTTGTCACAAAAGAACTATTTAATAAATATCCTACACCAAAGGATATGATGAATGCCCAATTTGATCATCTTTATTCTATTATTTCTCAGGTTGGCTTGGCTAAGACTAAAACACAACATCTATTGGGATTGGCCAAGGTCATTCATGAAAAATATAATGATATTGTTCCTTCTGATTTTGAAGAATTGATATCATTACCAGGTGTTGGAAGAAAAACTGCAAGTGTTGTACAAGCTGTTGGCTTTAAGATACCTGCATTTCCTGTTGATACTCACTTATATAGAATGGCAAAGCGTTTTGGATATATAAATGAGAATCAAACAGTATTGGATGCTGAATATTCATTTAAAAAGTATATACCAAAGGAAAAATGGATTGATGCGCATCACTTATTTTTATTGTTTGGCAGATACAATTGTAAAGCAAAAAATCCATTGTGTGATAATTGTAAATTAAAAACATATTGTAAAAATAAGAGAAACCTATAATTTTTAGACTGGTTTCTCTTTTTTTTACGATTTTTTTGAAGGATAATTTGATTGGTGATATTTAATGAAGGTTAAATTATTTGATTTTGAGCATGAAGAAGATTTAGAAAAGGCGGTTAATAAATATTTGAAAACAATTGATAATGTAATACAAATACAATATCAAACAAGTCATTTTTCACATGATGGTGAGCAAATTTACTCTTTCTCTTGTATGATAATTATTCAAGAATAAAAGCGCCAATTAAAGTTTTTTTTCTCAACACCTATTTTGAATGAAAAAGGCATTTGCCTATTTTATAATTATAGTAGAAAAAAGGAGAAAAATATGAGAAAAAAAATCTTAGTAAATGAATTATTAAATAGAAAAAACAAAAAAGAAGACAAATATTCTGTTTTAGGGACAGAAATAAAAAATCGTAGAGTAAGCTTGTCAAAAACTCTTTCTACAGTATCAAGTGATTTATGTTCTAAATCATATATATCTAAGCTAGAAAATAGTAAAATTATACCAAATAAGGCATGCTTAATGGAATTATGTAATAAGCTAGATATTTCAAAAGAGAAAATCAAGTATTTATTTTCGCTAGAGGATGTTTTATATAAGTGCTTAGAGGAATTATTTTTAAATAAACATAATTATATTGATGTAAAGGTAGATGAAGGGAAAGGATTATTTAATTATAGGTATAAGCTTGTTTGCTTAATTCAAGATATAGCCCATTTTAGAATAGTAGAGGCAAAATCAAAAGCAAATGAGCTTTTAAAAATTGTTTCATCTATGCGTGAATGTGATTTATATATATTTACATTATTAGATGCGATTGTTGATTTTTATTTAAAGGATTATACTAGCTGTATTACCTCAATAAATACATTGAAAAAGTTTTTTATTTGTCCAAAGATTATTAAATTAATGTCTGCTAAATATCTATTTTATTCATATTATAAAATCAATCATTCTAATACAATTGATGCGTATGATTTATATTTTGAATTAATATCAAATATTAGAAATGTTTCCTTAATGGAAGAAGCGGATTATATTTTTGGTATTTTTTTGCTAAAAAGAAAAATGCTAATTAGGTTTATTGATGTATATCATAGAGTAAGCTATAAAAGCTATAAGGTATCTTTATCTATTCTATCAAAGCTATTTATTGGAAGGGCTGTGATAAAAAAACATCAAATCTATGATGCCACTCCATTTGTTAGAAATTTATGTATTAAGCTATTTAAGTTTAATGAAGAAATTATTAATTATAGCTTTCTTGATGTTGATTATGATGAATTAGTATTAGATTATTTTGATCTTGATAATGATAAGGAAAAATATAATTACATTGAAAAAATTGCATTTAAAGCGTTAGAGGTAACAAAGGAAGAATATTTAATTTCCTTCTTTTTAAAGCAGTTTGCTGTATTATCAAGAAGACTTATGAGATATAAGGCATTTACAGATATCTATTTTAATTTGATGGAGTATTAATTATGAAAAAAAGTATAATATTTATCATTTTAGCAATTTGTTTTTATTGCTTTAGCTTAAAATGTAATGCAGCAAGCTATAGATATGAATGGACAGATACAGTAATTCATGTTCCAGTAAATGAATCAATAGAAAAATATAGAAGCATTCCGAAGGCAACATTATATGTTAATAATCAGGAAGTATTTGATGCTTGTATACAAATAGCTGATGAAGGGGATTGGCTTTATTATTTGAAGGATGTTAATACTTCAAGGGTTGGAAGCTATGAGGTATGGTATAAAGCATTTGAATATCAAAAATATAAGCCAGGCACCTGTCCAGGATATAAGTGTAAGGTAATGTTTATAGTTGAAGATAAAATCCCACCGAAAATTGAAGTAATAAATGAGGTTATTGAAATAAAAAGAAGAGATGCTTATTGTATTTTAGATAATATAACCGCAACAGATAATTATTCAGAGGGTGTAAGATATTCTTCAAATATTAATAATGATATAGTGTGTGTAGAAAATAAAAATGCTTTTACAAATGGAATATGCATTGTTGATGTTACTGTATATGCTTTTGATCAATTTGATAATAAATCATTACCAGCAAGCTATAAAATTAAAGTATTAGATAATGAATACCCTGAAATAGTATATCTAAACGAGGGAAATCCAATTATTGCAGCAATAGGAACACAAATAGATTATTCCTCTTATTTTACATTAAGTGGAATTAATAAGGATGAATATAGTATAAAGTATCTTCCATTAGATACTAGTGTAGAAGGCGAATATCAACAAAAGGCTTATATTGAAAACACTGATATTTCATATGATTTTAAAGTATTAATCATTGATGATGAAATACCTACTCTAGAATTGACAGAACAATCTGTAATATTAGATTATAAAACAAATATTGAAGAATTAAATTTTGAATATTACATTAAAATATTAGCTGATGGAAAGAAAGAAATTAATTATGATAATCTAAAAATAACAACAGATATAGATAATAAGGTCGGAAAATACCATGCGTGGTATTATTATACTGATGGAACAAATAGTGTTGAAAAGGTATTAGAAATATCTATGATGTCATTTGATGATCCAATCATTGAGGCTGATGTGATTAATTGTTATGAAAATGAAGAAATTAATCCTAAGGATTATATAAATATAATCGACCCATCAGATGATAATATTAATAGCTCTTTAGATATATTTGATGATAATGTAGATTATTCAAAAAGTGGAGAATATTATCTTGAAGCATATGTTATTAATTCCTCTGGAAGAAGTACAACTAAAAAGATTAAGGTTGTTGTAGAAAAAAAAGAAACAACCATAAGTGAGGAAACTAAAAAAATAGTAACTGAATATGGTAGTACCTTAGTTGATGACGGTAATGAAAAAAACTATATTATTATAATTGCTGTACTGGTTGGAATAATTACATTCATGCTATGGAAAAATAAAAAGAATAAAAAGATTTAAAAAAATCCTATATTGATGTAAAATCAATATAAAGGATGTGAAGCTGATGAAGGGTTTTTTTTATGGTCAAACTGAATATAATATGTTTGATAATACAAATAGAATTGATTCATATGTTAAATTTGCAAAAGAAAATTCCTTTGATTTTTTAACTATAACTGATTCAAACCTATATGGTAATTATAAATTCTATAATTTATGTGTTAAAAATCAAATTAAGCCTATCGTCGGATTAGAATATTCATTTATCACTGAGGATCAGAATTATTCAAAGGTTTTACTTTATGCTAAAAATAATAATGGTTATCAAAAGCTTCTAAGAATTTCATCAGAGGTAAAAATTAATAGTGTTGATTCGCTTGAATATATTTTAAATGATTGTGATGACCTCATTTTAATTTTTGTATTTAATGATTCTTTTTTTGAAAGAATGTTTTTAAGTAGAGAATATTCTCTTTTAGATGAATATATTATGCTTATTAGTTCTAAAAAATCAGCTTATTTTGGAGTTAGCTTTACCAATAAAATAGATAAGCATGATTTAAATAAATCATTTCAAGAATATGTCCTTAATCGTATTAAATGTGTTCCTATTCATCAATGTAAATATTTGAATAACAATGATTCAATAATTTATGAAGCATTAACTCAAATCGGGGGTAAGAATGTAAAGCTATCTAGCTTTGAAGATTATAGCTTTGATGCTAATCCGATATGTGATGATACTATCGATGAGATAGTAAATTCTATTTCACTAAATCTATTTACCCAACATATTGCCTTACCTAAATATCCTAAAACTAAGAATGTATCATCTAAGGAATATTTAAAAGCATTATGCTATAAAGGATTAGAAAAAAGAAAAAAATATAACGAGCAATATATTGAAAGATTAAATTATGAATTATCTATTATTAATAAAATGAATTATGATGATTATTTTTTAATCGTTTGGGATTTTATTAAATATGCAAAGCAAAATGATATATTAGTAGGACCAGGAAGAGGAAGTGCAGCAGGAAGCCTTGTTGCCTATTGTCTAGGTATTACTGAGGTTGATCCATTGAAATATGATTTATTATTTGAAAGATTTTTGAATCCTGAAAGAATAAGTATGCCAGATATAGATACTGATTTTCCTGATATAGATAGAGATAAGGTTATTGAGCATGTAAAGGATTTGTATGGTAAGGATCATGTTTGTAATATTTCTGCATATGGTACCTTTTTAGTTAAATCCTCAATCAGGGATTTAGCAAGAGTATATAAAATGGATAATTCAAGAGTAGAAAGAATTATCGAAATGGTAGAAAAATATGGATTTGAAAGACTGTTAGAGGAATATAAGGATAATGAATTATATGATTTTTTATATATTGCAAATGGCCTAGTAGGACTACCAAGGCATATTTCTACACATGCAGCAGGTATTATTTTATCAAATTGTCCACTGACAAATATTATTCCTTTACAAGAAGGAATTGGTGGATTATATCAATCACAGCTTGAAGCATCTGATTTAGAAAAAATAGGCTTACTAAAGATGGATTTTTTAGGGATTAGAAATCTTACAATGATTCATAGCATGATGAAGGATATCCCTAATTTTACTGTTGATAGGCTTAGAGGTATTTCACTTGAGGACCCTAAAGTATATAGGCTTCTTCAAAATGCTGATACTTTAGGAATATTTCAGCTTGAATCAATTGGAATTAGAAATGTTTTAAAGAAGTTAAAGCCTACCTGTTTTGATGATTTGGTTGCAGTATTAGCGTTATATAGACCTGGACCTATGGATAATATAGATGAATATATAAATAGAAAGCATGGAAAGAAATTCACATATATTCATGAATCATTAAGGCCAATATTATCATCAACCTATGGTATTATTATATATCAAGAGCAAATAATGAAAATTGCGCAAGCATTTGCTGGATACTCATTGGGTGAGGCAGATGTATTAAGACGTGCTGTATCAAAAAAGGATGCTGAATTACTTAGGGAAAAGGAAGCTGACTTTGTTAAAAAATCTATAGAAAAGGGTTATTCAGAGCTTGTTGCTAAACAAATATATGATTTGATATATAAATTTGCAAATTATGGTTTTAACAAATCGCATTCAGTTGCATATGCTATTCTTTCTTATCAAATGGCATATATTAAAGCATATTATTTTGATGTTTTCATGACTAATATCTTAAATAATGTTATAAGCAGCAAGGATACTCTTTTATCATATATTAAATATGCGAAGCTCAATGGACTTGAAACAGTAAAGCCAAATATTAATATTTCAAGAGGTAAATTTGTATTTGTAGATGGAAAATTATATCTTCCATTTACTGCGATTCTTTCTATTGGTGATACAGTATCAGATGCGATTGTAAATGAACGTGATTTAAATGGTGATTTCAAAGATTTTAATGATTTTAAAGCACGTGTTAAAAATATTAATTCTCAAAATATTGAAGCATTAATTTTTTCAGGGGCATTTGACTTATTTGGTAAAACAAAGAAGAATTTATGTAAAAATATTACTGCTGAAGATCAATTATATCTTAGACATATGCATAATATTATTGATTTTAAGGATGATTATGATTTCTCATATCTAAAGAACCAAGAATTTAAATATTTAGGTATGAATATTGAATATAATAAATTTAGAGATATTGATGCTTTATCTAAAAAATATAAAACTATATCATTAAATAAATGCACATATAATACTCAATCAAGGCTATTAGTTTGTTTTGAGGATATAAAAGAAATTAAAACAAAGAAAAACGAACCTATGCTTGTTGGTACAATGGTAGATGAGGTCGCATCAAAAAAATTTGTTATATTTCCAAGAATCTATGAAAAATTGACTGAAAAGCCTGAAAAAAACATAATATATTTAGTACTTGGAGTGCTAGAAAAGGATCAAAAAGGCGAAGATTCGATATCAATATTAAAAATAGCTAAAATAAATGAAAACAATAATACTAACTAGTATAAATTATTTATAGTTTTCATAAGCTTATATAGGTGATTTTTTTGAAAATAACCAGATATATGCTAAAAGAAAATATAAATAGTGATGATGCTATTGAAGCTTTTAGGCTATACTGTAGAAATGATAATCGATATTTAGATAATATTGATGAATCTTTATTAACAGTTGAAGAATTTTTTAAACCATATTATTTTTTTGATTTCATGATATACAATCAAAATTATTTTATTAAAAATGAAGGCTTATCCTATGAAGGAAGGCTTGATATATCCTATACTTATTCTGATAGTGATTTTATCTTAAATGAATTATCAAAGAATGATGCTTTTGTTATACAGGATGAGCCAAATAATCTTTTATATAATAATGAAGAAAAGATTAGAAGGAAATGTATTGAAGAAGTAAAGAAAAAAGGAATCGAACAAATTAAAAGAAGACATAAAATATATAAAAATAGTGCATTTATTGATCTTTATTTAATCAATCAAATCGATTTTCAAAATGAAGAAATATTTTACGAGAAGGTATATCAATTTAGATATAGAACAAAGGAAAGAAAAAAAGATTATGTTTCTATATTGTCATCAAATAAAAATGTATTTTATTCATTTGAAAGTCAAATAACTATAGAATATCAAGAATTTTTAAGAAAATATAAAAGGCCAATAGCTTATATTCCAAATGAATTTATTGATAGCTATTATAAAGAAAGCTTTAGGGTTTATGAACAGGTTAATGAGAATTTGAAATATCAAAGTTCTGATGAAATATATAGAAAAATGAAAAAGAACATTAAAAATAAGGAATATTCTAAATATAATGAATATTTAAATATTGGTATTTTTTATTATAAAAGAAAGGATTATTTATTCAAGTACGAATATGAATCAAAGAATTTAAAGGATAGGGTTACATATTCTTATTTAACGTTAAAGCATCAAGATAAAAGTGGATTATTTTTATATGAATGCTGTAATTTGGGAATAATCAAAAAGAAAAATCCAATAGTTTTTTTACTTGATAGCTATAGGCTTGGAAATTTACAAGCAAAAAAGCTTTTATATGAATATTATTCATTAAATTTTCCTGAAAATGATAAAAGAAAAAAACGTTTCTCTTAGAAAATATAAAAATGAATAAAATTTATCTATTGAAAACGATTGCATAAGGATAATTTATTCACAAAGATAAATATATTATGGTATAATTGTTTTAGCAAAATAGCTAATTATTTAACGGAGGATTTAAAAAAATATGGCTAAGAAAATTGTTTCAGATTTACAAGTAAAGGGAAAAAAGGTTTTAATCCGTGTGGATTTTAATGTTCCTATGAAAAATGGTGTTATCACTGATGATACACGTGTTCGTGCAGCTTTACCTACAATTGAATACGTAGTAAATAATGGTGGTAAGGCAATTGTATTTTCTCATTTAGGACGCGTTAAGGAAGAAGCAGATATTTTAAAGAACGATATCGCTCCTGTAGCAAAGCGTTTAGAGGAATTAATTAAAAAACCAGTTAAATTTGTTAATGCAACAAGAGGAAAGGAATTAGAGGATGCTGTCAATCAATTAAAAGAAGGCGAAATTCTAATGTTCCAAAATACAAGATATGAGGATTATGATGTTCAAGCACAAAAAGAAACTAAGTATGAATCTAAAAATAATGCAGAATTAGGTGCATATTGGGCTTCATTAGGTGATGTATTTGTTAATGATGCATTCGGTACAGCACACCGTGCAGCAGCTTCAAATGTTGGTATTGCAGCAAATGTAAAGGAAACTGCAGCTGGCTTCCTATTAGAAAAGGAAATTAAGTTCATTGGTGGAGCTGTTGATGAACCAAAAAGACCATATGTTGCTATTTTAGGTGGTTCTAAGGTTTCTGATAAAATTGGTGTTATTGAAGCATTAATTGCAAAGGCTGACAAGATTTTAGTTGGTGGTGCAATGATGTTTACATTCTTAAAAGCACAAGGATATAATATTGGTGCTTCTCGTTGCGAAGAGGATAAATTAGATTTAGCTAAGGATTTATTAGCTAAGGCTAATGGTAAAATTGTATTACCTGTTGATGCAGTTGTAAATAAGGCATTTGAAGATGTTCCAGGCGTAAATAAGTCTATTGATGCTTTTGATGCTGATGATATGGGCTTAGATATTGGTTCTAAGACTTTAGAATTATTTGCAGAAAATTTAAATGGTGCTAAGACAGTTGTATGGAATGGACCAATGGGAGTATTCGAAATGAAGAATTATGCTGCTGGTACTATTGGTGTATGTGAATTATTAGCAAAATTAACTACTGAGGGTGCACAAACTATCATTGGTGGTGGAGATTCTGCAGCTGCTGCAGAGCAATTAGGCTATGCATCAAAGGTAAGTCATATTTCTACTGGTGGTGGAGCTTCTTTAGAATATCTAGAAGGAAAAGTTCTTCCAGGAATTGCTTGCGTTGATGAGATTTAATTTTTAAAAAAATTGAGGAGATATTATGGAAAAGGAAATAATTGTTAAAAGTACAGTTGGCTTACATGCTAGCTTAGCTGCACAAATTGTTAGAGCGGCATCAAAATATTCTGTTGATATTAATTTACATTACAACAATAAAACAATTGATGTTAAATCTATTTTAGGATTAATGTCTCTTGCAATTCCTAGTGGTGAAAATGTTCGTATTGAAGCTACTGGAGATCAAGCAGAGCAAGCAATAGCTGACATTGCTTCTATACTTGAGGATAATTAGAAAGGAAATTTTAATAATATGAGAAAACCAATAATGGCTGGAAATTGGAAAATGAACAAAACTAGAGATGAGGCTTTAGAGTTCGTTTACCAAGTTCAAGATGCACTACCTTCTAAGGAAAAGGTGGAAACAATCATTTGCGCTCCATCTATCATTTTACGTGATTTAGTTAAAAGACAAGGTGATAACCTTAGAATCGGTGCCCAAAACATGCATGAAAAGGATAGCGGAGCTTATACAGGCGAAATATCTGCATTAATGCTTAAATCAACTGAGGTTGAATATGTAATTATTGGACATAGTGAAAGAAGACAATATTTCAATGAAACTGATGAATCAGTTAATGCTAAAGTAAAAAAAGCATTAGAGGTTGGATTAAAACCAATTGTGTGTTGTGGTGAATTACTAGAACAACGCGAAAATGGTACAACTCATGAGGTATTGGATACTCAAATTAGCAAAGCATTTGCTGATGTTTGTGAGGATAGTCTTTCAAATGTGATTATTGCATATGAACCAGTTTGGGCAATTGGAACAGGAAAGGTTGCTTCACCAGAAATGGCTGATGAGGCATGTGGCTATATTAGATCATTGGTTGAAAAGTTGTATTCAAAGAAAGCAGCAAACGAAATTAGAATTCTTTATGGTGGTTCTGTTTCTACAAAATCTGTTAATGAATTAATGGCTCAACCTAATATTGATGGTGGTCTTGTAGGCGGTGCTTCATTAAAAGCAGATAGCTTCATAGAATTATGTAATGCTTGTGTAAAATAAAAGTTGGGCTAGCAAAAAGCTTATTTAAGCTTCTTGCTAGCCCATTTTCTTTTCATATATGCTTCGTAAGCAAGTATTGATAGAGCAACACCTACATTTAAACTATTTTGATTTCCTTCCATTGGTATATATACCTTTTTATGAGGTTTATTATACCAGTTTTCATTAATTCCAAACCTTTCATTTCCAACCACAATAGCAATCTTTTTATTGTAATCATAGCTTTGATAATCACTACCAAGCTCTGGTTCACCTAAATATATATCATATCCATTTTTGATTAAAAAATCTTGTGCTTCATCATATGATAATGATATTGTAGGCACGATTAAATTACATCCTCTAGAGGAAGTAGTAATTTTTGGATTATGAATTTTTGAAACTGAATCAACTAAAATGACACCATCAGCATTTATTGAATCAAGAGTTCTATATATAGTTCCTACGTTTCCAGGAATTTCTAATCTATCTAGTACAAATAAAAATTCCTTATTTTCAAAATCTTTTATTGTGTAATTTAAAATATTTACTGCCGCAATTATTCCAACATGATTTTCCTTTAATGACAGGCCTTCATAAGTACTTTTTGATATTTCATAAGTATTATTAGAAAGCATTATAAGCTCATCAAGAAGCTTTTTTGTTTCGTTTTTATATTCTACGTCGAAGCAATATAGTAATGTATCTATGTTTAGTTTTTTATCTATAATAATTTTCAATATTTGGATATCATCAGCAATTGTAAGTTTTGGATATTTGTTTGTTTTAATTACATCCTTAATTTTTTTATATGCGTCATGATTTTTACCGATTTTTTCCATATGTTACACCTTCTCGCAAATTAATTATATCATAATAATTTATTTATACACAAAACATATTTAAAAAAACATAAATGTAAGATTTCTTACACTAATTTGTTTACAATTATGATAAAATAAATATGTATAGTGAGGTGTTTTAATTTGAAAAAATATATTTCATTTATTTTTTTGTTTATTTTTGGTATATTTTTAGCATCATGTAATGAGAGTGATAGCTATAAGCTTTCTGTATCAGGACCAAGCGGGGCTCCAAGCGTATGTGTAGCAGACATGATGAATAAATATAGTGATGAATATGATTTTAATTTATCACTAGATGCAAGCACAGGTCTTCCTTCAGCATTTTCAGAAAAAGAATCAGATGTTATTATTGCTCCAATAAATTTAGGTGCAAAGCAATATGCAAATAATAAAACATATAAGCTTTCAGCTGTTTTAACATGGGGAAATTTATATTTAGCATCACGAAAAGAAAATTTTAAGCTTGAGGATTTAAACAATCATGAGGTGTATTTTTTTGGCGAGGCAACAATTAATGCTGTTATTGTTAATTATATTTTAGAAAAAAAGAATATTACCCCATCAAATATTGAATATCTTGAGTCAACAGTTCTTACTCAAGCAAAGCTAGTTAGTGATGAAAATGCCATTGTGCTTATTGCTGAACCTATTTTGTCGCAAACTATATCTAAAAAAGAAGGTATTTCGTATATTTCAGTTCAAAAATTATATCAAGAGGTTTCAAATAAAAATTCATATCCTCAGGCAGGCTGTTTTATTAAAGCATCTACAATTGATAATCATAAAAAAGTAATAGATTTATTTTTATCAAGACTAGAAGCTTCAGCTTCAAAGGTGACTAGTAATCCAGAAGAAATAGCTCAAACAGTAATAGATTTAAAGATTTTATCTACTCCATTTAATGTCACTTTAAATGCATTACCTAATTGTAATATTAGATATGTTAAGGCATTAGATGCAAAAGATGATATAGAAAGTTTAGTAGCTTTGAAAAAAGAACTATTTGGTAAAGAAATGCCTATAGATGAGTTCTATTATGAATAAAAAAAATATTTGTTATTACCTAATTGGATTAATATTTCTTTTGTTTTCATTTGTTATTTTATCTTTAATAATAAATGATTCACTCATTTTCCCTGATATAATAACGATACTTAAAAAAACATTTATTTTACTAGGTGATGCTACCACCTATAATTATATTAAAAACACATTATTCAATTTAATAATATGTATTCTATTAAGCTTTTTCATTGGCATATTTTTGGGAGTAATATCAGGAGTATATTATAGAGTAGAATTAATATTAAAGCCTATTTTTGCTTTTATAAGATTTGTTCCAATTATTGTTATTATAGTTATTTCAATGATTATTTTTGGTTTTAATAAATCTCCTTTGATTGCTTGTTCTTTATTTTTAATACCAGGTATTTATGAGGGCACAAAAGAAGGTGTAAAAAATATTGATCGTGCTTTTATTGATGTATATAAGCTGAATAGTAATATTTCACTTAAGGTGGTTTTAAAGGTATATCTTCCTTTAATTTCTTCTTATAGTAAAGCCAAATACAATGATTCTATTGGATTTGGTCTTAAGGTATTAGTTACAACAGAATATGTATGTGGATTGAGAAATACAATTGGTAAAGCAATACTAAATGGAATTGAAACCCTAGAATATGATTTGATTTATGCATATTCAATTATTTTAGTTGTTTTGATTTTGATTCTTGAATATATACCTACAATTATTTCTATATCGTATGCATTTACTAAAAAAATGATAAAAAAACATTTTTTATCGAAAAAATAAGAATTATTCTTTTGAAAACGATTGCACAAAAAAAGCTTCTTATGATATAATTAGATAAACATAGGATTATTTAAGAGGTGCTAATATGAATAATTACATTACTTTAGTTTATCTTCCGCAGGATGAAGGCTTAGCAAATGATGTTAAAGAAATTATAGAAGATAAGCATGTTGAAGTGCACATGTTTGAAAAGGTTTCTTTGAAGGATCCAGAGGTTTTAAAGGATATTAAGAAGAGTTCGTGTCTAGTTATTTTACATATTTCTGAAGATTTTGATTATAGAGATTATTTAAGAGAAATTGTTAAGGCAAATAATAAAATTCAAATTGTTACTGCTTTTATTAAAAAATCAACATATCAAAACAGATATAACATTAATGAAATTGAAGTAAAGGAAGGCTATCCACTAGAAGCATTAGCAAATGATATTTGTTGTATTATGGTTGGTGGATATAAACTACGTGTTACTCCATTCAATAAGAAAAAGTTAAGGAAAGAAGCCTTAAACTTATATAATACAGGTAATTATGTTTGGGCATTATGTTATTTATTAAAGGTATTTAAAATGAATGACTTAATAGTAAAAGAGAAGATAGCATCAGCATATTCAACTTTAATGAATTGTGATAAGGCTATTAATTATTATTCAATTTGTTTACCAATTTCCGATTCTGATTCTCAAGCTACAATTTGTAATAATTTAGGATATCTATATACTCAAACTAAGAATCTAGAATTTGCTGAAAAATATTTAAAAACAGCAGTTGAATTAGGAAACCCAGATGCATTATATAATCTAGGATATTTATATGAAACTAGCTGGGCTTATGATTCAAAGATGAGAAGAGTAAAGGAAGCTTATGATATATATTGTGATGTTTTAGCATCATCTACAACATCAGAAAATTCAAAGGCTTTAGCTAAAGAGAAACTTCAACAACAAGCTGATAGATTACTAGCAAGAAGAAATTATGCTGCAGCATTAAATTACTATAAGGCTATTGGAAATGGTGCTAAGGTTGCAGAATGCTTACGTGATATTAAAATGCTTCGTATGGCATATGAGGCTAGAAAGAAAAAATAAGAAATTGAATATTATAGAGCCACGACTAGTTTTTGGCTCTTTCTTTTTTTAGAAGGTTAATATGAAAATAATGTTTTCTTGTATAATAAAAATAATAGTTTTATAAGGAGGAAGTATCATTATTTTAGTTGAATTCTAACTAATTTAATGATGTATGAGATTTTATGATAAAGAGATTTATTAAATATTATAAGCCATATAAAAGAATATTTTTTCTTGATATGCTTGCATCACTATTAATTGCGTTAATAGGAATGTTGTATCCTATATTAACTAATTTAATATTAAAGGAATTTATACCGAATAAGCAAATAGCTTATTTGATTGGTTTTGGTATTGCAATATTTATATGCTATATCATTAGAATGCTTTTAAAGTATTTTGTGCAGTCATATGGACATATTATGGGTGTTAAAATGCAGGCTGATATGAGAAGGGAAATATTTAAGAAGCTTCAAAAATTACCCTTTTCCTATTATGATGAGCATGAAACAGGAAAAATAATGAGTAGAATAACAAATGATTTAATGGAAATATCAGAATTAGCACATCATGGACCAGAAAACTTTTTTATATGTGGAGCATCTGTTGTTTTATCATTTGCATATTTACTTTCAATTAATTGGCAATTAACGCTTATTATCTTTATTTGTGTTCCACTTTTAATTATTGTTTCATTATATATGAGGAAAAAGATGAATAATGCATTTATGGAATCAAGAAAGTCAGTAGCATTAATAAACGGAACACTAGAATCATCAATAACAGGTATAAGAGTAACAAAAGCGTTTAATAATAGTGAAGAAGAAATAGAAAAATTTGAAAATGGTAACCAGCAATTTGTTAAAGCAAGAAGTAAAGCATATGTTAGAATGGCACAATTTTGGTCTTCTACTGATTTTATTGCTAATCTATTTAATATCGTTGTTTTGATTTTTGGTGCTTTATTTGTTTTTTGGGAAAAAATAGATTATGCAATATTAGTAACATTTATGGTATCAATAAATGTATTTTTAAATCCTTTAACAACATTAATTAATTTTGTTGAGCAATATCAGGATGGTGTTACAGGCTTTAAACGATTCCTTGAAATAATAGATGCAAAAGAGGAAGAGGAAAAGGAAGATGCCATTGATGTTTGCAATTTAAAAGGCGAAATAGTATTTGATCATGTTTCATTTAATTATCATGCCAATAAAGAGGTTTTAAATGATATATCCTTTAAAATAGAAGAAGGAAAGAAAATTGCACTAGTAGGACCTTCAGGTGGAGGAAAAACTACTATTTGTCATTTGCTTCCAAATTTTTATCCTGTAACTAGTGGGAAAATTACTATTGGTGGATATGATATTTCAGATTTAACATTTAGCTCCCTTAGAAATTCAATTGGTATTGTTCAGCAGGATGTATTCTTATTTTCTGGAACAGTGATTGATAATATAAGATATGGAAAGCTTTCTGCTACAGATTTAGAAGTGTATGAGGCAGCAAAGAAAGCTAACATTCATGAATATATTATGTCACTTGAGAATGGATATCAAACAGAGATTGGTGAAAGAGGAATTAAATTATCAGGTGGACAAAAACAAAGGATTTCTATCGCACGAGTGTTTTTGAAAAATCCAAGTATCTTAATATTAGATGAAGCAACAAGTGCACTTGATACAATTACTGAATCAATTATTCAAGAATCCTTAGATGAACTTGCAAAGGGTAGAACAACATTGATTGTTGCACATAGATTATCGACAATAAAAAATGCTGATGAAATATATGTTATATCAGATGGTAGGATAATAGAAAGTGGAAGTCATGATATGCTTATGGAAAAAGATGGAGAATATGCAAATTTATATAAGAAGCAATTTTCTAACTTAACTTGTTAATGTTATTAAAATGATGTATAATAATTTGAAGAAAGAAGGATGTTAAAATGTTAAAAATTGATGTTATTTCTGGTTTTTTAGGTGCAGGAAAAACCACATTTATTAAAAGATTATTAGACACAAAATTAAAGAATGAAAAGGTTGTATTAATTGAAAATGAATATGGTGAAATATCAGTTGATACTGATTTATTAAAGGATACTAACATATCAATCAAGGAAATATCTCAGGGCTGTATTTGCTGTTCATTGGTTGGTGATTTTTCTAAATCACTTAATGAAATAATTGATAAATATAATCCAGATAGAATTTTAATAGAACCATCTGGAGTTGGAAAGTTATCAGATATTATCAAGGCAATAGCTTCAGCTAATCTTCAAAATAATATTAATTCATTAGTATGTATGGTAGATGCTAAAAAAGCAAAAATGTATGATAAAAATTTCGGTGAATTCTTTACAGATCAAATTGCAAATGCGCATACTGTTGTTTTATCAAGAATGGATATTGTTAAAGAAGAAAATGCGCAAACAGCACTTGAAATAATTAGAAAATATAATGAAAAGTGTGTTGTAATAACAACTCCTATTTCAAAATTAAGTGATGATGATCTATTAAATGCTTATGAGGGTATAGATTATGATTTACTTAAGGATTTAGATGACGAAGAATGTGAATGTGGACATCACCACCATGACCATGACGAAGAATGCGAATGTGGACATCACCACCATGATCATGACGAAGAATGCGAATGTGGACATCATCACCATGACCATGATGAAGAATGCGAATGTGGACATCACCACCATGACCATGATGAAGAATGCGAATGTGGACATCACCACCATGACCATGATGAAGAATGTGAATGTGGACATCACCACCATGACCATGATGAAGAATGTGAATGTGGACATCACCACCATCATCATGCTGATGAAGTATTCAATTCTTTTGGAATGGAAACTGTTAAGAAGTATGATTTAGAACAATTAAAGTCAGTTTTAAATGATATGGCAAATGGAAAATATGGACAAATTGTGCGTTCAAAGGGTATTATTGCTGCAACAGATGATAAATGGTATACATTTAATTTAACTCCAGAAGAATTTGAGATTGTTCCAGCAAATCCAATACATATGGGAAAAATTGTTGTAATTGGTGCCCATATTAATACCGATGATATTAAAAAATTATTTTAATGGGTGATATTGATGAAAGAAGTACCTTTATTCTTATTAAATGGATTTCTTGAAAGTGGAAAAACAACATTAATTAAAGAAATAATTGAAAATAATGAAAATTACCAAAATAATTCTACAGTTGTTATTGCATGTGAGCAAGGTGAGATTGAATATGATGAAGAGTGGTGTGAAAAGAATCAAGTTCACATAGAATATATTGAGAATCAAGAGGATTTCACACCAGCATATCTTAAAAACCTAGATAAGATTTATTGTGCTGATCAATATGTAATTGAGTATAATAGCTTTTTTGATTTTGAAGCACAGGAATTTCCAAGAAATTTTGTTATATATCAACAAATAACATTGATAGATGCTACAAACTTTAATGTTATGTTTAATAACATGAGAAAAATATTTCAATCAATGGTACAATATTCTTCCTTAGTCATTTTCAATAGATGTGATGGAATAAAAGATTTAGGACAATATCGTAGATGGATTAGAGGTTTGAATCAACAAGCCCAAATAGCCTTTGAGGGTGCTGATGGAAGATTATCTACAATGCTTGAAGAGGATTTGCCATATGATTTATCAAAGGATGAAATAGCCTTTGAAGAGGATGTTTATCCAACTTGGTATGTTGAAGTATTTGATAATCATGAAAAATATGAAAATAAAATATTTAAATTTAAAACATTTGTTAGAGATATAACAAAAAATACATTTGTTTGTGGTAGAAAGGTTATGACTTGTTGTAGTGAGGATATTCAGTTTTTAGGTTATGAGGTTGTAAATGAAACTGATACAAAAGTTGAGGTTGATGACTGTATATATTTAGAATGTAGCGTACATTTTGAATTTTCAAATATCGCAAATGAAGAGGTTGTAATGCTTCATGCTAAAAAGATTACAAAGCTTCCTAAGGAAGAAGAAAAAACATTAACATTATAATGGATATGGATACTGTTATGGTATCCGTATTTTTTTTGGTTTTTTTGAAACGTTTTATTACTTCCTTTGTATTCAAAAATAAGTAATTTGGTGCTATAATGTATTATGGTGATTTATGTGAAAAAATTTCAAACTTCTAATTCTTTAGAAACTATTGAATTAGGCGAAAAAATAGGAAAATTGTTATCTATAGGTGATGTGGTTTTACTGACAGGAGATTTATCGGCTGGAAAAACTACTATAACAAAAGGAATTGGAAAAGCTCTTGGAATTGATAGAGTTATTAATTCGCCAACATTTAATATTGTAAAAACATATAACGGAACAAAGGGTAAGCTATACCATTTAGATTTATATAGATTAGATGGAATAAATGAGGATTTTGATTTAGAAGAATATATTGAAACTGATGCTTTGTGTGTTATTGAGTGGCCATATCAGGTTGAAGAAATACTTCCTGATAATTATCTTTTAATTTGCTTAAAAAGGATAGATGAAAATAATCGTGAAATCGAGGTTTCAGGAGTTGGTCCTAGGTATGAGAAAGTTGTAGGTGAATTGAAGTGAAATCATTAATTGTTGATTCATCAACTAAGATTTTGTATGTTGCCCTAGTAGAGGATAATGTTATTTTATATGAAAATTATCTTAAAGGTGAAAACAATCATTCTGAAAATATAGTTTATTGTATTGATGAGGCATTAAAGCAAAATAATTTTTTAGTTGATAATTTAGATAGAATAATTGTAGGCTATGGTCCTGGCTCATATACAGGTGTTAGAATGGCTGTTGCTGTTTGTAAGATGCTAGCTGTTTTTAAACAAAAGCCACTTTATAAAATATCTACTCTTTTATTAATGGCATCAGGTTATTGTGGAACTGTTAAAGCTACTATTGATGCTAGAAGAGGAAATTGCTTTGGCGCAGTATATGATATTGAAAGCGAAAAGTATTTAAAAGAAGAAAGAATGTATTCTTATGATGAATTAAATGATATTAATTGTGATTATTGCTGTAGTGAGGATGATTTTAAGGTTAATCCATTATTTTGTATCAGTCATGCTACTATTGTAGATAATCCTCATTTATTAGTTCCTAATTACTTAAGGGAAACTGAGGCTGAAAGGAACTTAAAATGATTAGATTAATGGAGTATGGTGACATAGATTATGTTATTGAGCTTGAGAAAAATGTTTTGAATACTACACTTGGTGAGGCAATGCTTGAGGATTGTGTTTATAATCCTTATAAGCGTGCTTATGTTTATACTATTTTTGATGAGATAGTAGGATATATTTCTACTATGTTTGATGGATATGATGTAGAAATTCTTAATTTTTGTGTTTATAAAAGTTATCAAAATAAAAAAATTGGTAGAGAATTACTTAATTATGCATTAAGTTATTTTTATTCAAAGAATGCTATTTCAACATTTCTTGAGGTTAGAGAATCTAATTTGAAAGCTATACATATTTATGAACTATTTGGCTTTAAAAAAATTAATGTTAGAAAGAATTATTATTCTAATAATGAAAATGCTATAGTTATGCAAAAGACCTTTATACCTTATGAGGATATAGAAAATATGTATCTAGATTGCTATGTAAAAAGGCAAAAGGGAAAAGACTATGTAAAAGTATTTAATGATAATCATGAAACTAAATATTATCATAATTATTATATTGTTAATGAAAAAACTAATCTTTTACCATTATTAGCTGAACCATTCTGCGGATTTAATCATTTTGTTTCGAATAATCAAATAAAACATGATTTGGATGATTATTCATTAGACCGTATTTGTATTTTACATTCAAATATTAATTCAATTAAGATATTGTCTAAAAACAATAAGAAGGTATCAAGACTAAATGATGATAATATTTCTCTTATAAGAGATTTTATTTATAATGATAGTTTGGTTTTTGGAGAAGAATATGCAAAAAGAAATGTTGTATGCTTAGTTGATGCTGATTATCTATATCATAAAATAAATGTTTATGTGGTTTTTGATTCTGATAAAGTTGTTGGATATCTTCACACCTATATTTATAAAAATTATGCAAAAATTGAGGATTTTTTTGTATTGGATGATTATCAAAGAAATGGCTATGGATCATCATTATTTAACAAAGCAATTGAAGATTTAAAAATGAGTGGTTGTACAGATGTAATATTAGATTGTGATATGGATGATACACCATTAGAAATGTATAAAAGAATGGGATTTAATATAATATCAAAATATTATATGTATTTTAAGCGAGTTGAAAATTATGGAAAAAACAAATGCAATGAGAATTTTAGATCAAAAGAAAATTAAATATGAGGTTTTTTCATACCCTCATGAAGAGGGTGTATGTGTAGAAGGCTCTAAGGTTGCAGAATTATTAAATCAGGATTCAAATTTAGTATTCAAAACATTAGTTTGTATATCAAATACAAAAAGATATTATGTTTGTTGTATTCCGGTGAATAAGGAAATTGATTTAAAAAAGGCAGCAAAGGCTTTAAATGTGAAGTCTCTTGAAATGATTCATGTTAAGGAATTATTACCACTAACAGGATATGTTCGTGGTGGATGTAGTCCTATTGGTATGAAAAAAAGCTTTGTTACAATTATGAATGATTCAGCTTTATCGTATGATTATATTTATTTTTCTGGTGGTAAAATTGGATTACAAATAAAGATGGATCCTAAGGATTTATCAAAGGTTATAAATCTAACATATTCAAATATTGTTAGTGATTAGGAGTGGTATTATGTTGGTATTAGGTGTTGAATCAAGCTGTGACGAAACATCAGTTTCTATTGTAGAAAATGGAAAAAGAGTTTTATCAAATGTTATTAATTCACAAATAAATATTCATGAAAAATTTGGTGGAGTTGTTCCGGAGATTGCATCTCGTCATCATGTATATCAAATCACAATGGTTTTTGAAGAAGCCTTTAAGGCTGCAAATGTTAAGCCAGAGGATATTGATCTAGTTGCGGTAACAGAAGGACCAGGATTAATCGGGTCACTTTTAATTGGTGTTAATGCTGCAAAAACATTTGCGATGATGTATCATAAGCCACTAATAGGTGTAAATCATTTAGCTGGGCATATTTACGCAAATTCAATTGAGCATGAAATGAAATTTCCTTGTGTTGCATTATTAGTTTCAGGAGGAAATACAGAATTAATTTATATGAAGGATCATTTTGAATTTGAAATAGTAGGTGAAACCTTAGATGATGCGGTAGGTGAGGCATATGATAAGGTTGCTAGAGTTGTAGGGCTACCATATCCTGGTGGACCACATGTTGATAGACTTGCACATGAGGGATGTGATACCTATCATTTACCAAGAGTATATTTAGAGGAAGGTAGCTATAATTTTAGCTTTTCAGGTTTGAAAAGTGCAGTAATAAATTTAGCGCATAATCAACGACAACGTAACGAAGAAATCAGAGTTAATGATTTATGTGCATCATTTCAGGATTCTGTTACAGAGGTTTTAGTTAGAAAAACCTTAAAGCTTGCTGAAAAAAGAAATTGTAAGGTAATTATCGTTGCTGGTGGTGTATCTGCTAATAAGGGATTAAAAGAAAGATTTATGGCTGAGGCTCCTAAGGATATTGAGGTATGTATTCCATCAATAAAATATTGTACAGACAATGCTGCAATGATTGCTTGTGCTGGATATTTTCAATACATGAAAAATCCAAAATTATCAGATTTAAGGCTTAATGCAAAAGCCAATTTAGAGCTTGAATCTATGTGATTGGTCAATAGACAAAAAACATATTTTGTTATATAATAGATTTATATTTTGCGAGGTGTTATATTATGGCTGAAATAAATAACTTTATAAAGACAATAATGCAATCTGATTTGGATAATAATAGAGTAGAAAAAATTGCTACGCGTTTTCCACCAGAGCCTAATGCATATTTACATATTGGACATGCAAGAGCTATTATTACTAATTTTGAATTAGCTAATGCATTTTCTGGTACTACAAATTTAAGATTTGATGATACAAATCCTGCTAAAGAGGATCAAGAATTTGTTGATGGTATCATAAATGATTTAAAATGGCTAGGCTATACTCCTTCAAATGTTTTTTATGGCTCTGATTATTTTGAGAAAACTTATGAAAAGGCCATTTTATTAATAAAAAAAGGCTTGGCTTATGTTGATGATTTATCACAAGAGGAAATGAGTAAATATCGTGGAACCTTAACAGAACCAGGTACAAATTCTCCTTACCGTAATCGTAGTATAGAGGAAAACTTGAAATTATTTGAAGAAATGCGTGATGGTAAGTATCCTGATGGTGCAAAAACATTACGTGCAAAGATAGATATGTCACATCCAAATATTAATATGCGTGATCCAGCAATGTATCGTATTTTACATATTAAGCATCATAGACAAGGAACAAAATGGTGTATTTACCCTATGTATGATTTTGCTCATCCATTACAGGATTCATTTGAAGGAATTACACATTCACTTTGTTCTTTAGAATATGATAATCATAGAATTCTATATGATTGGTTTATTGAAAAATGTGAAATGGAGCATGTTCCACATCAATATGAATTTGGTAGATTAAATATTACAAATACAATAATGTCAAAGCGTTATTTAAGAGCCTTAGTAGATGCTAAAAAGGTATCAGGCTATGATGATCCTAGAATGCCTACATTATGTGGCTTAAGAAGAAGAGGCTTTACACCTGATTCTATTCGTAATTTTATTTTATCTACTGGTTTATCAAGAGTAAATTCTACTGTAGAAGCTGATAGCCTTGATGAAGAATTACGTAATGATTTAAAGCTTAAGGCAATACGTCCAAACGCTATTATCAATCCAGTAAAGCTAATTATTGATAATTATCCAGAAGGACAAATTGAATATATGGATTGTCCAAATAACCAAGAAAATGAAGATATGGGTAATAGAAAAATCGCATTTTCACGTGAGCTTTATATTGAACGTGAGGATTTTATTGAGCAAAAGCCAAACAAGAAATGGAAAAGATTGGCATTAGGTGTTGAGGTACGCTTGATGCATGGATATTTCGTTACCGCAACAAGTGTAGAAAAGGATGAATTAGGAAATATAACTACTATTCATGCTACATATGATCCTAAAACTAAAAGTGGTTCAGGATTTGATGAAAGAAAACCAAATGGTAATATTCATTATGTTGAGGCAACAACAGCTATACCTGCTGAATTTAGATTGTTTGAGCCATTAATGCTTGATGCTACAGAGGAAAATAAGGATTTAGATTTCATGGAAAGATTAAATCCAAATTCAATCAGTATCAAGAGTGGTTATGTCGAAGCTTCACTAAAGGATACAAAGCCACTTACTCATTATCAATTTGTAAGAAATGGCTATTATGTTACTGATTATGATTCAACAGAAAATAAATTGATTTTTAATCGTACTTGTGGATTAAAATCATCATTTAAAATGTAATTAAAAAGGACTGTTCTAAGGAACAGCCCTTTCGTTCGTGTTTAGAAAAAAATATAGGAGGAAAATCATGTTAAAGACAGTTAATTTAGGTTTACAATATGGCTCTAGAGTCTTATTTAAGGATGTAAATATTTCATTTTCCAAAGGAAATTGTTATGGAATTATTGGCGCAAATGGTGCTGGTAAATCAACATTTTTAAAGCTATTATCAAAGGAAATTGAATCCACTTCTGGTGAAGTATTAATGGATAAAAATGAAAGAATGAGTGTTTTAAAGCAGGATCAAAATGCATTTAATGATGAAACTGTTTTAAATACTGTATTACTTGGACATAAAAGATTAATCGAGATTATGCACCAAAAGGATGAATTATATGCAAAGGAAGACTTTACTGATGAGGATGGCGTTTTAGCTGCAGAGCTTGAAGGCGAATTTGCTGAATTAGGTGGTTGGGAAGCAGAAAGTGATGCTGAATCATTATTAAATGGTATTGGTGTTGCATCTGAATATCATCAAATGCTTATGAAGGATTTAGATGCTAAATTAAAAATTAAAGTATTATTAGCTCAAGCATTATTTGGTAATCCTGATATTTTATTATTAGATGAGCCTACTAACAATTTAGATTATAAATCAACAAGATGGCTAGAAAACTTTTTATTAAATTTTGAAAATACAGTTTTAATTGTCTCTCATGATAGACATTTTTTAAATAATGTATGTACTCATATTTGTGATGTTGATTTTGGTAAAATCAAGCTATATGTTGGAAACTATGAATTCTGGTATGAATCAAGCCAGCTTGCATTACAACAACAAAAGGATCAAAATAAAAAAGCAGAACAAAAGGTTAAGGAGCTTCAAGAATTTATCGCTAGATTCTCTGCTAATAAATCAAAATCAAAACAAGCTACTTCTCGTAAAAAGCTATTAGAAAAGATTAATATTGAGGATATTGAACCATCCTCAAGACGATATCCATATATTGGATTTAAGCAAAATAGAGAGGTTGGAAATGATATTTTAACTGTAGAAAAGCTTTCAAAACCAGGTGTATTTGAAAATTTATCATTTACAGTTAATAAAAATGATAAGATTGCATTCTTATCAGAAAATACTCATCAGATTACAGCATTATTTGATATTTTAGCTGGAAGAGATGAGGAGTATACAGGAAAATTTAAATGGGGTGTAACAACTTCTGTTGGATATTTACCTCAGGACAATAAGGAATTCTTTAATAAAGAATTATCATTAATCGATTGGTTAAGACAATATTCTAAGGAAGACCAAACAGAAAGCTTTATCCGTGGCTGGCTAGGTAGAATGTTATTTAGTGGTGAAGAATCACTTAAAAAATGTAATGTATTATCTGGTGGAGAAAAGGTTCGTTGTATGTTTGCAAAAATTATGCTAGAGTCACCTAATATTTTATTATTTGAAGATCCAACAAATCATTTGGATCTTGAATCAATAACTGCATTGAATGAAGGAATGTTAAATTTCAAGGGTAATATTTTATTTTCTTCACATGATGCTGAGCTTTTACAAACAGTTGCGAATCGTGTTATTTCCTTTAATAAGGATGGATCTATTATTGATAGAATGATGAGCTATGAGGATTTCTTAGATTCTCAAAATTAATTATTTTAGACATAAAAAATGTATAATAAAATGATATGCTAAAATTATAGGAGGTAAAAGCTATGGATATACTTGATGGATTAAATGAACCACAAAGATTAGCAGTTACTACAACAGAAGGACCTGTTATGGTAATGGCAGGAGCGGGTTCTGGTAAAACAAAGGTATTAACAACAAGAATTTCATATTTGATATCTCAATTAGGAATAATTCCTTCTAATATTTTAGCAGTTACATTTACAAATAAAGCGGCTAATGAAATGAAGGAAAGAATATCCAAGCAATTGAATATTGATACAAGAAATATGTGGGTTTCAACATTTCATTCATTTTGTTCGAGGGTATTAAGAATGGAATTAGATAATCTTCCTCCATATAATAGATATTTTACTATTTTGGATGATGAGGATTCACTTAAAATAGTAAAGCAGATTATGAAGGACGAGTTTATTGATAATTTCAAGCCTAAGGATATAAGAAATCTTATTTCAAAAAGTAAAAATTTTACTGATTTTTCAATAAAGGATTATGAGCTTAATAATGTATTTAGCCTTATAAGTAGAAAATATGAAGAATATTTAAAAAAGGAAAATTGCTTGGATTTTGATGATTTAATTATCAAAACAATCGAATTATTCGTAAGAAATCCTTTGATTTTAGAAAAATTTCAAAACAAGTTTGAATATGTATTAGTTGATGAGTTTCAGGATACTAATGATTTACAATATAAGCTTATGTTTATGCTGTCAGCTAGATATCATAATATCTTTGTTGTTGGTGATGATTTTCAATCTATATATTCATTTAGAGGCGCAAAGATAGAAAATATTAATAGATTCAGACGTGATTTTTTAGAAACAAAGCTTATTTTATTAGAACAAAATTATCGTTCTACATCACAAATTCTTAATTTAGCTAACTGTATTATTGAAAAAAATCCGAATCAAATCAAAAAGGTTATGTTTTCTAATTCAAAGGAAGGAAATCTTCCATTTTATTATCACGCGAATACATCATATGATGAGGTTATGTTTGTTGTTGATAAAATAAAAGAGCTTAAAGCCTCAGGAGATTCATATCGTGATTTTGCGATTATGTACCGTGCAAATTATATTTCGAGAAATTTTGAGGATATGCTTATTCGTTATCAAATTCCATATAAAATTTATGGTGGCTTATCATTCTTTTCAAGAAAAGAAATTAAAGATGTTGTAGCATATTTACGCTTATTAGTAAATCCATATGATAATTTATCATTTAGAAGAGTTATTAATGAGCCAAAAAGAAAAATAGGTCCATCATTACTTGATAAGCTAGAAAAACTAGCATACGAAAAGCAATTGTCTTTATATAATGCAATTGAATTTTATGAAGGCTCAGGCTTGGGATATACTGCTTTAAAGGATTTTAAGGAAAAAATAGATTCAATTTCTGCACAAATTGAAAACGTAAAGCTTCTTGATCTTATTGATATAATACTTGATGAAACAGGCTATCAGGAAGCATTAAGAAAAGATGAAGATACATATCAGGATAGAATTGATAATATTAAAGAATTAAAATCTGTTTTAAAGGAAGCAGAAGAATATTATGATGGAACTAATGAGGATAAGCTTACTCAATTATTATCCGATTTAGCCTTAAGAACTGATAATGAAAATGATAATAATGAACTAAACGATTATGTTGTACTTTCAACATATCATCAAGCTAAAGGTCTTGAATTTAAAAATGTTTTTATGGTAGCAATGGAAGAAGAAATATTTCCATCTATTAATTGTATCCAAAAGGAAGAAATAGAAGAAGAAAGAAGAATTTGTTATGTTGGAATAACAAGAGCTAAAAGTAACCTATATTTAACAAATTCAGAAAATAGATTTTTATTTGGAAGTCAAAGAAGCCTAAATCCATCAAGATTTATCTATGAAATGGATAAAAAACTTTATAAAAATGTTTCTAAGGGTTATAATATATTTGATACTGATAATAAAATCAAAAAATCAATTGTTAATACTGTCGAAAAAGAAGAAAACACAAATGATGAGGAACTAGTATTTGATATAGGAGATAAAATAAACCACAAGATTTTTGGAGACGGAATAGTTGTTTCTGTTTCTAATGATATTATTACTGTTGCGTTTAAATCACCAACGGGAATAAAGAAGCTTAAAGGAAACCACCCTTCAGTAAGAAAAATTTAATTTTTCAGCAAGGATAAAGGAGATGAAATCATGTATTTAGAAAAAGTCGATCAATTTTTATCAAAAAATTATAAAAAACCAGATTTTTATGATGCATTAACTGGTTTGATTTCTAGAAGATATATATTAGATTATATTAAATATTTGATTGATAATAATATTCCTTTTTACGTTTCAATGCTAGATATAGATAATTTTAAGCTTGTAAATGATAATTATGGTCACAGTATTGGTGATGAATTACTAAAGCAATTTTCAAATAATATTTTAGCTAATATTGATAATGAAACCATTGCTGGTAGATTAGGTGGAGATGAATTTATAATTATTAATGTTGAAATGACTGAACGCAGTAAAATTAAAGAATTCTTTAATAATTTTTATCAGCAAAAGCATGTTGTTAGAAAAGAATATGTAATCAATGATAATAGTTTCTATATTACATGTACTGCAGGCTCTGCATCATTTCCTAAAGATTCTACTGATTTTTTTAATTTGTTGAATTTAGTTGATAAAGCATTATATAAAGGCAAATCAAAGGGTAGAAATTGTTATGTAATATATGATGAAGAATTACATAAAAACATAAACATTAATACTTTAAATGTGAAAAAGGTATATGACATTATGAATGATATTACAGATGCCTTTGTACGTGGAAGAAATTTTGAAATAGCTTTGAAGTTTTCGCTAGATAAAGTCGTTGAGGTTATGGGCTTTACTGGTGCATTTTATCTTGATGAAAATTTAAGTTTGATTGCGACAAAGCATAGTAATATTGTTAATATCACTGAATTATCTTGGGGTGATATTAAGCAAATTGTTGAAGATCAAAATATGCTAAATCTTCATCATATAGACTATATGAAGGATGTTAATATAAATGTTTATAATTATTTGATGAGATATAGAGTCATTTCCTTATTAGTAAAAAAAGTAAGATTTGCTACTGGAAACTTTGGGTACATTGCATTTACTGATAGTGCTAAATCTAGAGTTTGGCAGGATAAGGATATAACAATATTAACATATATTGAAAAATTAATTGGTATATTTAAAACTTATAATTTAAAGTAAAAAAGTAGATTTTGATCTACTTTTCTATTATTTATATAATAATGATGCTATAAAGAGGTGGCTTAAATGCAATTTTTAGATAGAATAAATGAATTAAAGGAAATATTAAATAAGGCAAGTGAGGCTTATTATGTTCATGATAAGCCTATAATGGAGGATTTTGAATATGATAGATTAATGTCTGAATTGATTAAATTAGAGACAGAATTTCCTGAATATAAAACTATAGATTCTCCGACTAATAGAATAGGTGGAGAGGTTTTATCTAAATTTGAAAAGGTCACACATGATGTTAAAATGGCATCGCTTGCTGATGCTTTTAATTATGATGAATTAAAGGATTTTGATTCTAGAGTTAAAGCAGTTGCTCCAAACGCAACTTATTTATGTGAATTAAAAATTGATGGCTTGTCTGTTTCTTTGAAATACGAAAATGGTTTTTTAGTTCAAGCTGCAACAAGAGGTAATGGATTAATTGGGGAAAATATTACCCATAATGTAAAAACAATAAAAAGTGTTCCTTTAAAAATTAAAGAAAATTTAACTACTGAGGTTCGTGGTGAAATATTTATGCCTAGAAAAAACTTCATTCAGTTGAATTTAGAAAGAGAACAAAATGAAGAGGAATTATTTGCAAATTGTAGAAATGCTGCCGCTGGTTCTGTAAGACAATTGGATTCTAGTATTGCTGCAAAAAGGAATTTGGATGTATTTTTGTATTATTATCTTAATCCTTTTGTTACTACGCAAGAAGAATCACTGATTAAAATGAAAAATCTTGGCTTTAAGGTAAATCAATTATATCGTCATTGTAATACAATAGAAGATGTAATTTCATATATTGAAGAAATGGGCCAAAAAAGACCAGATTTACCATACGATATAGATGGAATTGTAATCAAGGTTAATGAAATAAAGCTACACGACCAAATTGGTGAAACTGTTAAGTATCCTAAGTGGGCAATTGCTTATAAATTTCCACCTGAGGAGGTTAAAACAAAGCTTTTAGATATTATTTATCAGGTGGGAAGAAGTGGAGTTATTACTCCTGTTGCCATATTTAAGCCTGTCTTTGTTCAAGGCTCAATGATTTCAAAGGCAACATTACATAATGAAGATTACATTGTTTCAAAGGATATTCATATCAATGATACAGTTATTATTCGTAAGGCCGGAGATGTTATTCCTGAGGTTGTAAGGCCAGTAATTGAAGATAGAACATCTGATTGTATTCCTTTTAAAATGATTGATGTTTGCCCTTGCTGCAAAGAAAAAATTGTTCGTAGAAATGATGAGGCTGATTATTACTGTATTAATCCAAATTGTGAGGAGAAGCTTATCAACAAATTAATACATTTTGCTTCTAAGCCTGCTTATAATATAGATTCCTTAGGTGATAAGGTAGTAGAAGAGCTATATAAAAAAGGATACATAAAAACAATTAGTGATATATTTAAATTAAAGGATCATTATGCTGAATTAATTTTATTACCAGGCTTTGGTGAAAAAAGTATAGATCATTTACTTGATGCAATAGAAGAAAGTAAAAAGAATAATTTAGATCAATTAATATTCGGCTTAGGAATTAGGCATTGTGGTGGAAAAATATCAAAGCTATTATGTAGTAAATTTAAAACAATTGATGGTTTAATGAATGCTACCTATGAGGATATTATTTCAATAGGTGATGTTGGTGATGCTATTGCTTTAGAATTTGTTGCTTATATGTCAAATCCTATAAATCAAGAATTAATTAATGAATTGAAAGCATTAGGATTAAATATGAATTATGAATTTGGTGAAATTAAGGAAAATTATTTTACAAATAAAAAATGTGTATTAACTGGTACATTACAAGCAATGGGTAGAACTGAAGCCAAAAAGCTTATTGAAGGCTTTGGTGGTGTACTATCTGAATCGGTAAGTAAGAAAACGGATATATTAATATTAGGAGAAAATCCAGGAAGTAAATATGATAAAGCAAAACAGCTTGGGATTTATATTATGAATGAAGAGGAATTCTTAGCAAAAATTAAGGAGTAAATCTATGCAGGATAAAATAGTTGTTAAGGGCGCAAGAGAAAATAATTTAAAAAATATTAATATAGAGCTTCCAAAGAATAAGCTTATTGTTATGACAGGTCTTTCGGGTTCTGGTAAATCTTCTTTGGCTTTTGATACTATTTATCAAGAAGGAAAAAGAAGATTTGTTGAATCATTATCAAGCTTTGCTAGACAATTTATTGGTTCAAGTGAAAAGCCTGATGTTGATTCTATAGATGGTTTATCACCATCAATATCAATAGATCAAAAATCTGCAAGCCATAATCCAAGATCAACTGTAGGTACTGTTACAGAAATATATGATTATTTAAGAGTATTATTTGCTAGAGTTGGTACTCCATATTGTCCAACTCACAAAATCCCAATTTCTTCTCAGTCAATTGATGAAATAACTGAGCATATTATGGAAAAACCACTAGGTAGTAGATTATATATTACATCTCCTGTTGTGTTTAGACAAAAAGGAGAGCATAAGCAGGTTTTTCAAAAATATTTAAAGCTTGGCTATATTCGTGCTTTGGTTGATGGACAAATGATGGATTTAGATGATGAAAGCATTAGTTTAGATAAAAATAAAAAGCATGATATTTATATTGTAATAGAACGTCTAGTTATGAAAGAGGGCGTAAGAAGTAGAGTATTTGAAGCTGTAGAGATGGCAACTAAAGAATCAAATGGATATTGCGTTCTTTACTGTGATGAAAAGGAAGAATTTTATTCTACTGCACATGCTTGTCCACATTGTGGATATTCAGTTGGTGAATTAGAGCCTAGACTATTCTCTTTTAATAGTCCATTAGGTGCTTGTCCTGATTGCAATGGACTAGGTAAAAAGCTTTCTGTTTCTCCTGGACTTGTTATGGATGATGATAAATCATTAAATTCGGGTGCTATTATTCCTTATAAAAATCAAGAAAAGGAAAACCTAAATAATGCAATTTTAAAGCAAACCTGTAACCATTATAAAATAGATATGGATAAACCATTTAAGGATTTGACCGATGAACAAAAGAAAATCATTTTATATGGTTCAAATGAAGTGATTGATTATAAATTAAAATCAACTAGTGGAAGAATTCATGATAAAAAGGATGTCTTTGAAGGTATTATAACTAACTTTGAAAGACGTTATGTAGAAACTACTTCTGATTGGATTAGGGAGTGGATTGAAGGCTACATGGTTGAAAGAGTATGTGAGGCATGTAAGGGAAAAAGATTAAATAATAAGGTCTTAAATATTTTTATTAACGATAAAAATCTAGCTGATTTATGTAGTATGTCAATTGAGGATTTATATGCTTGGTTTAAAAATCTTACTCTATCAGAAGAAAAAATGACAATTTCTAAATTGGCAATAAAGGAAATTTGTGATAGATTAAAATTTTTAATTAATGTTGGATTAGAATATTTATCCTTAGGTAGAAGTGCTGATACTTTATCTGGTGGTGAATCACAAAGAATAAGACTAGCAACACAAATTGGATCTCAGCTTACTGGTGTATTATATGTATTAGATGAACCATCAATAGGGCTTCATCAAAAGGATAACGCTCGATTAATTTCAACCTTGAAGGAAATGCGTGATTTAGGAAATACCCTAATTGTGGTAGAGCATGATGATGAAACTATGCTTAATAGTGATTATTTGGTCGATATAGGTCCAAAGGCAGGAATACATGGTGGTGAGGTTGTTGCCTGTGGTACTCCTTTGGAGGTAATGGAAAATCCTAACAGTATAACAGGAAAATACCTTTCAGGAAAGCTCAAAATTGAGCTTCCAGAAAAAAGAAGAGATTATGATGGAAGATGGCTAACTATTACTGGGGCAAAGGAAAATAATCTAAAGAATGTAACAGCTAGATTTCCATTAGGAATGATTACCTGTGTAACAGGTGTATCAGGATCTGGTAAATCATCTCTTGTAAATGAATGCTTGTATAAAAATGCATATCTAAAAATATATGGAAGTAAAAAGATTGTTGGTGGAAAAATAAATTCTATTGATGGATTAGAAAATATTGATAGAATAATTCAAATTAGCCAGCAGCCAATCGGTAGAACACCGAGAAGTAACCCTGCAACATATACAGGAGTATTCGACGATATTCGTGAATTGTTTGCTCAAACGACAGATGCTAAAATAAAAGGCTATGACAAGGGGAAGTTTTCCTTTAATGTTAAAGGTGGAAGATGTGAAGCATGCTGGGGTGATGGAGTAAAAAGAATATCAATGCAATTTCTTCCTGATGTTTTTGTTCCTTGTGAGGTATGTAAGGGCAAAAGATTCCAATCTGAGACATTATCAATTTTATATAAAGGAAAAAGTATTTCTGATGTTTTAGATATGACTGTTGAGGATGCACTTATATTTTTTGATGCCATACCAAAAATAAAATCTAAGCTTCAAACATTGTATGATGTAGGATTGGGATATATTAAGCTAGGACAATCCTCAACAACATTATCTGGTGGCGAGGCACAGCGTGTTAAGCTTGCATATGAATTACATTCAAAAATATCACCAAAAACATTATATATATTGGATGAACCAACTACAGGATTACATGTTGATGATGTTAAAAGGCTAATGGAGGTTATTTCTAGAATTGCAGATAATAAAGCAACTGTTATTATTATTGAGCATAATTTAGATGTAATAAAATTAGCAGATCATATTATAGATTTAGGCCCAGAGGGTGGAGATAAGGGCGGAAATATTATCTTTGCTGGAAGACCTGAAAAGCTTATAGATGTAAAAGAATCATATACTGGTCAATATTTAAAACCATTACTTAAATAAGATAAAGGCTCCTTCGGGAGCTTTTATATGTTTATTATAAAAAGTCATTTTATTGTAAAATTGACAGAATTAGTATATAATAAGTAAATGTGGAAGTGTTTAATAATGGATAAGAAAAAACAAAAAGAAGAAGAAAAAAAGAAAAAAGAAGAGAAAATTATACAATTATTAGATGAATTAAAGAAGATAGATAATGTTGGTGAGTCTGAGGCAAAAATAATTGAAGAAACACTATCAAGTATTTTGGTTAATATTCATCGATCAAGGATTAAAAAAATATTAATGTTTTGTTCGACTTTTTTTATTCATTTATTGATGTATTTTACAATTGGCTTAATATTGATAGGCTTTTTATTTTCTAACATTGCGTTTAATAATAAATATTTAATATTTTTTGTTGTATTTATTGTAAGCTTAGTATTGACAGGCTATGAGTATTTACCTTCATTTTCTAAAAAGGGTATTTCATTTTCGTATTTTTTTGTTTTTGTTTTAATCATAATAAATTTTTATTTATTGAATAATATTTATCCTATTTTCAATTTCTCTTCAATTTGGATATTTTATTTGATAGGAATTGAATTATTTTATTTATTATTCTCTTTTATTATATTAAAAAATAAATTGTTATAGGAGAAAAAAATGACTGATTATGTAAGTGTAAAACAATTTGCAAAGGATAATAACCTTGAGCTTTTAGCAGGCCAAGAGGGATTAAATGCTAAAATTTCTGAGGATATGATATTACGACCAGGTTTAGAGTTTGCTGGTTTTTTTGATTTCTATGATAAGAATAGAATTGTTCTTGTTGGTTCAAAGGATCATTCATTTCTAAAGCAGGAAATATCTGAAGATCAAAAAAGAAAAAACGTTGAAAGAATATTTGCTTCTAATCCACCATGCTTAGTTTTTTCAAAAAATGTAAATGTTGATGAAATATTTTATGAAATGGCAGATAAATATAAGATTTGTATATTCCATTCAAATTTAAGAACAACTCCTTGTTCTTCTAAATTATATACTTATCTACAGGATAAGCTTGCTGAAAGGATATCTGTTCATGGAACCTTGCTTGATATTAATGGTATGGGTACATTAATTATTGGTAAAAGCGGAATTGGTAAATCTGAAACAGCTTTAGATTTGATTAAAAGAGGACATCAGCTTATTGCCGATGATTTAGTTGAAATCATCGAAAAGGAGCCGGGTAATTTAATAGGTACTGCTCCTGATATTTTAAAAAGATATATGGAAATTAGAGGAATTGGTATTGTTGATGTTGTTACAATGTTTGGAGCTGGCGCTTATAGAGAAAGAAAAAATATAAGACTTGTTGTAGAACTACAAGCATGGGATAACGACAAATATTATGATCGCTTAGGTCTTGAAACACAAAAGAATAAGTATTTTAATACAGAAATAACTAAGATTACAATTCCTGTATTACCTGGACGTACTGTTTCATTATTAGTTGAATCAGCAGCAATGAATGAAAAATTGAAATTATTAGGTCATTTTGCTGCCCAGGATTTTATTGAAAAGGTTGATGAAAAGGCTAAAGGAGGAGAGGAATAATGCTATTTAATTATATTGATCCTACATTTTCAATTTTTGGTCTTGAAATAACATGGTATTCTGTTTGTATTCTTGTTGGTGTTGTTCTTGCAGTATGGGCAGGAATTGTTGAGGGTAAGAAAATTGGTATACCAAGTGACGATATATATTGGGGCTTAATTATTGTATTTCCTTGTGCAATTGTTGGGGCGAGATTATGGTATATATTATTTAATTTAGATCAATCATGGACCTTTAAGAAAATAATTGGTCTTGAGGGCGGTCTTGCTGGTCTTGCCATTCAAGGTGGTATTATTGCAGCAATGATTGCGATAATTATTTATTGCTGGAAAAGAAAAATTTCTTTATATAGAATTTTAGATGTTGTAGCCCCTGGCTTTTTAATTGGACAAATTTGTGGTAGATGGGGTAATTTTTGCAACCATGAGCTTTATGGACCTGCGGTTAGGGATACAACAAACTTTTTTTGGAAGATGCTTCCAAAATTCATAAGAGAAAACATGAAAATAGGTAATTATTATTATCATCCCACATTTTTATATGAATCATTATTAAATTTAGTAGGCTTAATTCTTATGCTTGTTGCAAGAAGAAAGCTTAAAAAATTACAAAGTGGAGATTTAATAGGTGGCTATTTTGTTTGGTATGGCTGTGTGCGAATTTTTACAGAATCATTAAGAATGCAAAGTGGTGTTAATGAACCATTAATGCTTGGACCTATTCCTGTTTCTATTTTTATGAGTGTGTTATTTATTGTTGCAGGTATTGCCTTTATTGTTGCGAAAAGATTTGTTGGTCCGCAAAAATATTATCAAGATATATTAAAAGAGATAAAGGATAATAAATTTGATTTAATTTTATTTGATTTAGATGGTACATTGCTTGATACAAAGCCGTTAATTGATCAAAGCTTTATTCACACATTTGAGCATTTTAGACCAGGATATGTGCTATCAGACGAAGAATTAGATCAGTTTTTTGGACCTACCTTGTATCAATCATTTTCAAGATACTCCGACGATGAAAATGAAATTGAGGAAATGATTAAATATTATAGAGAATTTAATATTGCAAATCATGATTCTATAGTTAAGCCTATGCCTGGTGCGAAGGATTTAATTAATACCTTAAAAAGAAAAAAGTATAAATTAGGAGTAGTATCTTCTAAAAAAACTGATTTGGTTTGTCACGGACTTGAGCTATTTGGCTTATTAGATAAAATGGATGTTGTTATAGGCTCTGATGATGTGAAAAATCATAAGCCAGCTCCTGATGGAATATTACTAGCTATAGAAAAGACAAATGCACATAATGCATGCTATGTTGGTGATAATGTAAATGATATATTGGCTGGAAAATCGGCAAATGTAAAAACTGTAGGATGCTTATATGTTAATCACCCAGAAAAAATAATAGAGGCTAATCCAGATTACACAATTAATAGATTATCTGATATGCTTCGTGTTTGTGTGGAGTAATTATGAGCTTTTCTCTTAATGTAAAAGATGATTTAATTAAAGTCAATAATACAAGTAAGCTTGGTGATAAATTGGAATTAGAGGCTATGCTTCGTTTTGGTGGGGAAATAATTTTCTCATCTCCAATTAAGCTTTCATTTACCTGTAATAATATGAGTGTTGTGAGAAGATTCATAAAGCTTTGTAAGGAATTTTATGAAATCGAATACGAAATATTATCAAGAAAGGTTAATCGTTTTGATAATCATACAACCTTTATATGCTTAATTACTAGTGATTCATCAAAGATAGTAGAAGATATGAATCTGATTGCCTCACAATCAGATGCTAGAGCTTCTATAAATGATTCTGAGGATTTATTAGTTCCTTATTTAAGAGGTGCATTTTTAGTTCGTGGTAGCGTAAATGACCCTATGAGTAAAAACAGTCATTTAGAAATTATATCTGCTTCTGAAAATGAAATATTATTTATTCAAAAATGTATGAATGCTTTTGAATTAAATGCTAGAATTTCAAAAAGAAAAAATTATTTACTTGCATATATTAAATCTAAAGAATCAATTGGAGATTTTTTATATAGATTAGGAGCTACCCAATCAATGAGTTATTACGAGGATGTAATAATAACTAAAGAAATAAAAGCAAACGCAAAAAGAACAATTAATCTTGATATTGCAAATCAAGATAAAACTAATATTGCTTCAAAAGAACAGCTTGAAAATATTAGGTATTTAAAATATAATTATCCTCTTGAAAGATTAGATTCTAAATTATTGATGGTTATGAAGGTAAGAGAGGATTATCCTGAGCATTCACTATCTCAATTACTAGATGTTATACATGATGAATATGATCCTAATTTAACAAAATCCGGCTTAAATCATCGCTTTAGAAAAATTAAAGAGCTAGCAACAGAGCTAGCTCAAAGAAAAAATAATAATTAGTATATTATTGGTTATTCCATAATCTTATGTCTATTTCTCATAAAGAGAAGTGCCACATTGAATAAGCCAGAAATACATACAAGAATATAGATGATTCTTGTTAATATTGAACCTTTTGAAAAAAGAAATTCTACAAGGTTAAAATCAAATATTCCGACTAAGCCCCAGTTTATTGCACCAATGATTGTAATGACTAGGGCGATTTTTTGTATTATACTCATGTTTTCCACCTCAAAAATATTTTTTCCCTAATAATGATTTTTTATACATAAAGAAAATAAGTTAGGCATATCCTTTAGTGAATAGAAATGGGTGGAAGAATATGAAAAAGGGAATTATGTTATTTGTATTGATGATGATGTTATTACAATTGGCTAGTTGTAGTAAGATTGGAAGTGAAACAGGAATAGATGATATAACTAAATATCTTTCAGGTATTGAAAAATATGAAGCTACATGCGAGCTAACAATGCTAAAAAATGATAAAACAGTAAAGAATGATATTGTTATTGATTATTTAAATCCTAATTATTATAAGGTTGTATTTAAAAGTAAAACTGGATCTGAACAAATTATTTTAAAAAACAATGACGGTGTATTTGTTTTAAATCCATCATTGAATAAAGAATTTAAATTTAATAGTGAATGGCCTAATATCCATACACATGCATATTTAATTGATGGAATTGTTAAAGAGATTAAAGCAGATAAAGATGCTTCATCAAAGCTAGAAAATGATGTTTTAACTATTGAATGTAAGCTTTCAAACGCAAAAAATGGTAGCAGGCTTAAGTTTGAATATAACGTTAAGGAAAACAAACCTGTAAGTATTATTTTCTATGATAGCAATAATAAAGAAGCTGTAAAGGCAAAATTTCTAACATTTGATACCTCAAAAAATATTACTAAGGATGACTTCAATCAAAAGATAATATTAGATGAAAATGACATAGAAAAGAATAATGATGCAAATTCTCCAACAATAGCTATTACTGCAGGATACGTTCTTGATGGAACCACCTTAACTTCTACAAAGCTAACTGAGGATAGTGCCATCTTGTGTTATACTGGTGATTGTAATTATACGATAACAGTAGCTAAAGCGGTTATATACGACACTGAAATTGCATTAGAAACATATAATGATTTTGAAATTATTGAATCTGGACTAATGCTTGTAAACGATAGAGTAGTAAAATATTTTGATGATGAATATGAAATATGTGTTTATTCAAAGGATTTAGAACTTGAAAAAATATTATCTATTGTAAGTGCTATATCTTTGACTAAATAATTATATTATTATCCAAGAAATATTAAGAACATATGTTTTAATAATATTTCTTGGATTTTTATATTATTAACAATTAATTAATATGTCAAGAAAAAATCCTTGACACCTATTTTTTATGTGATATAATAGTAGCGTATTATTGAAAAGGAGTGTAGAATTTATGGTAAAAATCAGATTACAAAGATTTGGTGCTCACAAAGCTCCAAAGTATCGTATTGTTGCAGCTGACTCTAGAAGCCCACGTGATGGAAAGTTTTTAGAAATTTTAGGAACTTATAATCCATTAACTGATCCAGCAACAGTTACTGTTGATGCTGAAAAGGTACAAGCTTGGTTAGCAAAGGGTGCTCAAACTACTGTTACAGTTAAGAATATTTTAGTTGCAAATAACGTAATTAAGAAGTAATAGAGGTGTCTTATGATAAAGTTTGAAGAGTTAATTGAAAGTTTAATTCTTCCTTTAGTTGCATATCCTCGTGATGTTGAAATAATATGCTTAAATGAAACAGAAGATAATCTTGAATATAAGGTTAAGGTTAATCCAACTGATTTAGGTCGTGTTATTGGAAAGAATGGATCTATAGCAAAAGCGATTCGTACTGTTTTATATGCTGGTGCTTCTAAAGAAGGAAAAAAGATACATCTTGATATTGAAAGTAAGTAAGAAGGACAAATTTGTCCTTTTTATTTTTTTCTAAAAAAATTATGATAAAATTTACATATAGACATATAATATGTCTACTTTGCTGTTATAATTGTTATGTGAAAGGAATAATGAAATTAATTTTATTATTGTGTGAAAATTATGGAAATAAAAGAAGGATTTATAATATGTGATGAGGTCACAAAAAAAAGAATAATTAAAGAAAATAAGGATTTTAATAATTACATTTTTTTATCTTATTCTGAGCTTGTTAAAAAGACTTTAGGAGAATTTTTAAAAAATAGTATTTTAATATTAGCTAAAAAATATGATTATTCCTATGAATTTTCTAAAGAGATAATAGACTATCTTCCATATATTGAAAAAAAATTATATATGGATGAAAAATTAGATAGCCTGGTAACAATAAAAGAATATCTTATAAAAAATGGTTATTATAAAAAAGATCCTTATTTTGAATATAGATTAAGCCAATTTCCTATTACATGGATTAATCAAAATGAAACAAAAAGTGAAAATTATATAAAAGATATTTTAAGTAAAAAAACCAATGTTAATATTATAAATTCTGTTATTTTACCAAACAAACCAAGGGTATTAGCATTTAATAATATTTCACATGAATTAAATTATGTATTTAGTAAGATTGTAAAGCTAAAAAACAATGGTGTTAGTTATAATAAAATATTCATAATTAACTTAGATAATTCATATAATTATTTACTTAAGCGTTTATCAATAAATTATAATATTCCTGTAGCTAAAACATATGAAAAAAATATATCCTTTTTACCTATTTCAAAGCAATTTTTAAATTTATGTATGGTAAAGGATTCTTTTCAAGAAATATTAAATGAACTAGATAATAATTCAAAATATTATAGTTCAATTATGAATATCATTATAGATTATGATTTGGAAGAGGAAAATCCAAGGGATTATATATCATTCTTTGAAAATGAATTAAAAGCAATTACATTTAAAGAAGATAAATATGAAGAAATGGTTCAAACTAAGCTTAAAAACGAATATTTTGATGATGAATATGTATTTTTGGTAGGAATGAATTTATCAAAATTTCCTAAGATATTTAAGGATGATAAATTTTTAAATGATGAGGAGCTTGAATTAATTAATCTCGATTCTTCAATTTCAAAAAATAGAATAGAAAAGCAAAAATCAATTTCATTGTTAACTAAAACTAAAAATATATTTTGCTCATACCCAAAATCTGATGGTGAAAAGGAATTGCTTAAATCAAATTTGATAGATGAATTAGAGCTTGAGGTAATTGATTCTAATTATGAATATGGATATTCAAGGCTAGAAGATGATTTGAATTTAGGAATTGAATATTCAAAATTTGTTAAATACAAAATTTATTCCAATGATTTAACTAAATATGATATTAAGCATTTATCATATTCTTCATATAATAATGAATATAAGAAAATTGATACTAAATTAATAAATGATAGATTTTTAGATAAACCTTTAAAATTATCATATTCTAGTATAAAGGGTTTCTTTCTTTGTCCATTTTTCTATTATGCAGATAGAATACTAAATCTTAATGAATTTACTCCTAACATGGCACAAAGATTAGGTTCTTATTCACATCAGGTTTTAGAGGAAAGCTATAAGCCTAATTTTGATTTTAATAAATCAGTATTAAATTCCACCTTAGAACATGCTGTAGATGCAAAGGATAAATTCTTTTTTAAGCAAATGGAAGAAATACTTTCATCTTTAATTGAATTCAATAAAGAGCATGAAAATATATCTATGCTTAATAAATATGAATTAGAAGCACATATAGAATATAAAACTGATGAATTTATTTTTGAAGGCTTTATTGATAAATTATTATATGCTGAAATAGCTGGAGAGATTTATGCTGCAATAATAGATTATAAGACAGGAAAGGATGTCATTAGTCTTGATAATGTTGAAGATGGTTTTCATTTACAGCTTCCTTCATATATGTTTTTATTATCAAAATATGAAAAGTTTAAAAATAAAACCATACATATTATAGGTATATATCTTCAAAAGGTTAATATTGTGTCATTAGATGGAAGAATTCCTATTTTAGAACAGCGTAAAAAGCAATTTATGCTTCAAGGCTATTCAATTGATGATAAATATTCTTTAGCATTATTTGATCCTAGCTATAATTGTAGTTCATATATTAAAAGCATGAATACTAATAAGAATGGATCATTTAGTGCTTATGCAAAAATAATAAGTGAAGAAAAAGAAACAGAAATGATTATGCTTGTTGAAAAATTAATTCAAAAAGCAAATGATGAAATTAAAAATGCATGCTTTAGCATTGAACCAAAATTAATAAATGGAAAAAATGAATCATGTACATTTTGTCCATATAAGGATATATGTTATATGAAATTTGAAGATATTAAAGAATTAGAATATAAACCATTTAAAAATAATCTATAGAAAGGAAATTATCATATAGTAGTATATGATATTATAATATTATGGGATGGACTAAGGAACAAGAAAAGGCAATATATACACGAGGACAAAATATTATTGTATCTGCAGGTGCTGGTAGTGGTAAAACAGCTGTTTTGTCTGAAAGAATTTTAGATTATTGTATTAATGGTGGAGATATTCGAAAGATTCTAGTTCTTACATTTACTAATAAGGCTGCCTTAGAAATGAAAGAAAGAATTAGAAGCAAGCTTATTAAAAATAAGCTATTTGAGCAGGTCGAATATATTGACTCTGCATATATTACAACCTTTGATGCATATAGCTTAGCTTTAGTAAAAAAGTATTATTATAAGTTAAATTTATCAAAGAATTTAACTATAATGGATTCAGCATTGATAGAATTAAAGAAAAAAGAAATACTTGATTCTATTTTTCAAGAATTATACAGCAATAATGATTTAATATTTTTAAATTTCTTAAAAAAATATGCTAAGCAGGACGATAAAGAGGTAAAAGATATTATACTTAAAATATCAGCTTCATTGGACTTAATTATCAATATTGAAAAATTTAGACAAGAATATGAAAGCAATTATTTATCAGATAAAAAGCTAAGCTTATTTGTTGATGAATATGAAATTTTGACAAGAGAAAAGATTAATGAGTTTATTTCAGTATTGTCTGATTTGCTATCTTATGCAAGCTGTGATGATGCTTCTAAAAAACTTTATGAATCGGTAGAAGAAATACTACTTAATTTGAAATCATTATCAACATATGAAGAATATTATCAATATATTAACAATTGTAATCTTCAAAGAGTAAATCCAAAGGCTAGCTTTGATGTAAAAGAGTCTAAAAAAGTAGCTAATGATTTATTAGCTAGCTTAAAAAGTGATTATTTTAGCAAATATATGTTTAAATCTGATATGTTTGATGAATTATCATCTTGTAAGGAGGATATTATATTCTTATTAGATATATCACATTTATTATTAAATAAATTACTTGAATATAAAAAAAGCGTAATGAGCTTTGATTATTCTGATATAGCAAAATATGCAATATCATTAGTTACTGATCATGTTGATGTAAAAAATGAATTAAAATATTATTACAATGAAATTTTAGTTGATGAATATCAGGATACCTCTGATATTCAAGAGGCATTTTTATCAGCGATTGAAAATAATAATTTGTATATGGTTGGAGATATAAAGCAAAGCATATATAGATTTAGAAATGCAAATCCATATATTTTTAAAGAAAAATATGATAGATATTCAAAAAATGATGGTGGTATAAAGATTGATCTTACCTATAATTTTAGATCAAGAAGTGAAGTATTAGATGACATTAATTTATTATTTAATAAATTGATGACAAATTCCTGTGGTGATGCTGATTATATGCTTAGCCATCAAATGAAATATGGATTAAAAGCATACGAAGGATATACTGAATCTAATTTTAAGTTAGAAGGCTTAGTATATAATAAAGACGATTTTGATTATTCTAAGGAGGAAATCGAAGCCTTTGTTATCGCAAGAGAAATAAAAAAGAAGATAGATTCAAAAGTAAAAGTATTTAAAAATGGAAGCTTTAATGATATTACATTTGGTGATTTTGCTATATTAATTGATAAAGCATCAAGTTTTGTGACATTTAAAAAAATATTTGAATATTGCAATGTACCTATATCAATCGAAGCCGATTTAGATTTAAAGGATTCAATTTTACCGAAATTATTTTCAAATATTTTATTAGTAATAACAAAATTTAGAAACAATGATTTCGATGTAAGATATCGTCATGGGCTTGCAAGTATTGCTAGAAGCTTTATTTATCAATATTCTGATGAGGATATATATAGACTTTTGAACCTAGATACACATTATAATATTTTAGATGACATAGAATATTTAGCAGGTTTAAAAGAAATTGATTATAGCTCATTATTTTTTGAGATTACTTCTAAAATGAATATATATAATAAGATTTCATATATTGGTGATGTTTCAAACTCACTTGTTGTTATTGAATATATACATTCGATGTTTAATATGTTTACAGATATTTCATATTCTTATGAGCAAGCAAGTGAATATTTATCAAATGTATTTTCTAGTGATGTAAAGTTACCATATAAGGTTGAATCATCTAGTAGTGATTGTGTTAAAATTATGACAATTCATAAATCTAAGGGCTTAGAATTTCCTTATTGTTATTTTCCATTATTATCATCTGGCTTTAATAAGTCTGATATTAGAGCAAGTATTGGTTTTCACTCTGATTATGGAATATATATGCCATTTTATGATAATGGTAAATCTAATACAATTATAAAAGCGCTAATTACTGATAAGCTTAATAAGGAAAATATATCTGAAAAGGTTAGATTATTATATGTTGCGTTAACACGCGCAAGAGAAAAAATGATAATTGTTTTAGAGGAAAAGGAAGAAAAAAATATAAATGAATTTTTATATAATTCATTTAGAGATATGCTTGATCATATTAATGTTTTTGAAGATAGATATAGGTTAATTGATTTAAATGATTATAATTTATCCTATCAATATAAAATGAAAAATTATTCTTCAAATTCAGTATTAGGAAATGAAATTATCTCATATGATGAAAGAACACTTCCAAAAGAGGTAATAAAGGGAAGAATTTCAAAGGAAATGCATGAATTACCTACTAAAAAGGTAAAGAATAATATTAATTTAGGCTTAGAATTCCATAGTGCCCTAGAGGCTTTGGACTTTAAAAAATTAGATATAGAGTCCTTACCTTCAAATGATTTTATTAAAACAACATTAAAAAAAGTATTCAAGCATCCTATTTTTGAAAGAATCAAGGAAGCAAAAACATATCATGAGCATGAATTTTACGAAGTATTTGATGATGTTGAATACCATGGTATTATTGACTTACTAGTAATTTATGATGATCATATTGACATAATAGATTATAAGCTTTCTAATGTTGATAGTAGTGAATATGTTAGACAGCTAGCATTATATAAAAAATATGTAAAAACAAAATGGAATAAGGAAATAAATGTTTATTTATTATCATTAATTAACGCAGAAATAAAGAGATTAGATGTTTAAGATTAGATTTTAATCTACACTTGTTGTTATTTGAAAAATGCATTATAATAATATCATAAATGTAGAAGAGGTTATTTATGAAATATTTTAAATGCGGTCATATTATGACAACTCATGGTATTAAGGGCGATTTAAAGGTCAAAGGTCTATCAGATTTTAATAGATTTTTTAAAGGTAGTCGTTTATTTATTTTACATAATGATGAATATGTAGAGGTTATAGTAGAAAAAGCTTCTGTTTTTGGAAATTATTATTTAGTTTCCTTTAAAGGCTTAGAGGATATTAATTTAGTTTTAAAATATCATAGTGATGATATTTATGTTTCTGAGCTTGATCGTAATGACGAATTAGAAGAAAATGAATATTATTACAGTGATTTAATTGGATTAGAGGTTGTTAATCAAAATAATGAAAAAAGAGGCGTTGTTCTTGAAATAAGAGAATTACCTCAGGCTGATTATTTAGTAGTTAATTACAACGGAAAAAAGGTATTAGTTCCATTTATTCCTGAATTTGTTGTTGATGTAAATGATAAAATAATTGTCAATGAAATAGAGGGATTATTTTGAAAATAAAAATATTAACATTATTTCCAAAAATGTTTGAAGGCTTTGTAAATGAATCAATAATAAAAAGAGCTATTGATAAAAATGTCTGCTCAATAGAGATAATAGATATACGTGATTATTCTTTAGAAAAGCATAAGCATGTAGACGATACTCCATGTGGTGGTGGAAGAGGAATGGTCTTGGCAGTTGATGTAGTTCATCGCTGCTTATTGGATAATTCAAGTAGCAATTCACATGTTGTTATGATGACACCTCAGGGGTCAAAATACAATCAAGAAAAGGCGTTAGAGCTTAAGGAAAAAGAAGAACTTGTATTATTATGTGGACATTATGAGGGCTTTGATGAAAGAATAAGAAAATATGTGGATGAAGAGATATCTATAGGAGATTATGTTTTAACTGGGGGAGAAATTCCAGCTATGGTAATTTCTGATAGTGTTATAAGGCTTTTGGATAATGCCATAACAAAACAGTCCCATGAGGATGATTCATTTTCAAATGGATTATTAGAATATCCACAATATACAAGACCAATAGAATATGATGGTATGAGGGTTCCAGAAGTATTATTGAATGGAAATCATAAACTGATTAATGAGTTTAGAAAAAAAGAGAGCTTAAGAAAAACTTATTTAAAAAGACCTGATTTATTAGAAAATTATAATTTTTCAAAGGAAGAAGAAAAATTAATAGAAATAATTAAAAAGGAAATAGGAGAATAGTATTTATGAGAAGAGCAGGAGTTTTATTACATATTTCTAGCTTACCAAATAAATATGGTATTGGTACGTTAGGACGTGAAGCTTATGATTTTGTTGATTTTTTAAAAAGAAGTGGACAATCTATTTGGCAAATATTGCCAATAGGACCAACTTCCTATGGTGATTCACCATATCAAGCCCTATCAGCATTTGGGCTTAATCCATATTTCATTGATTTTGAGGAGCTTGTCAAGGATAAATTATTATCTATAAATGATCTTCCTCCAGTTGAAGAAAAACAAAACACAATTGATTATGGAAAGCTTTTTGTTACTAGATATAATATTTTGCATAAGGCTTATTTGAATAAGCATTTGGTAAAAGATAAATTTGAAAAATTTCAAAAAGAAGAACAGGAATGGCTTATTCCTTATTCAGAATACATGGTTTTAAAACAAGAACATGAAAATAAGCCTTGGAATTTGTGGTATGATGATTTTAAATTCAAAGTAGATCATGCGATGGCATGGTTTAGAAATGAATATAAGGACAAAATAGAAGAATGGCAATTCTACCAATTTTTATTTTTCACACAATGGAAAAAATTAAAAAGATATGCTAATAAAAATGGTATAAAAATAATGGGCGATATGCCAATATATTGTGCCTTTGATTCATGTGATGTTTGGAATGAACCTACAAACTTTCAGCTTGATAGTAGCTTAAATCCAATTGCGGTTGCTGGATGTCCACCTGATGCATTTAGCGAAACTGGACAGCTTTGGGGAAATCCGTTGTATGATTATGAGAAAATGGCTTTAGATAATTATTCTTGGTGGGTAAAAAGAGTTAAGCATTCTTTTAAACTATTCGATATTATAAGAATAGATCATTTCAGAGGCTTTGCTGGATATTATTCTAGTCCATATGGTAATACAACTGCTGTAAATGGTACTTGGAAGGAAGGACCTGGATATAATTTATTTAAAGAAATAAAAAAAGCATGTCCAAAGGGCGAAATAGTTGCAGAAAATTTAGGATTATTAACAGATGATGTATTTGAGCTTATGGATAAATGTGGTTATCCAGGAATGAATATTTTCCAATTTGAATTAGGTGATAGAAAAGAAAATATTCCTCTTAAGAAAAAATATGATAAAAATAATATTTTCTATTCTGGAACGCATGATAATCAGCTTATTTCTTCTTTCTACAATGAACTAAATTCAGTAGATAAAAAAATTGTTGATGAATTATGTGATATTAAATTTACTGATAGACCAAATTTGAAAATAATAGAATTTTGTATGAATGAAACAACTGATACATGTATTATTCCAATTCAGGATTATATAGGCTTATCAGATAATGAAGGAAGAATGAACACTCCTTCAACAGCCACAGGTAATTGGTGTTATCGATTAGAAGATAAATGGATGAGCCAAGGCTTAGAAGAATATATTTATGATATTACTAAAAAATCAAATAGATTAATAGAAGAATAATATTGAAATAAAACCATAATAAATTGAGATAGCTTTTCAATTTGTTATGGTTTTTCTTATGGTAAAATATTTATATTTATTGTTGTATATAATATAAAAGGTGGTTATTTTGAAAATAATTATGAAAATATATTATTTTATAATAGAAGGAAAGCTACCCACACTTGCTGCAGCATTAAGCTTTTTTGTTATTTTAAACAGTGGTTCATTTCTATTTTTATTTGTCAGCATGCTTTCCTTTTTGCCTGGAGAAATAAAAAGCTTCATTGATGAATATATGCTTGATGGATTATTTAAATCCACTTTATTATATTTTATAACTACCCAAGAAAATATTAAATTAACATTATTATTAGCAATAACATCAATATATTCATCTTCATCCTTATATTATCATTTTTTGAATATAAGTGAAATTTTAACAAGAAATCCTATTAAATCAAAAAGAACAAAAGCTCTTATTTCAGTTCCAATTACATTATGCTTAATTTATTTTTTGGTAGGTATTTTATCTATTTTACTTTCAAAATACATAATTGCTACAATATTATTTATTTTGTTAATTGTATTTTTATCTATTTATCTCATTAATCATAATATTTTTAAAAAGCCTATAAAAAGATTGTTTGGCGGTATTATTTTTACTTTTTTATTTATTTTTCTTTTTACGTTTTTCTTTATATTATTTATATATATATTTAAATCATTCAAACAAATATATGGTCTTTTATCAATTTATATTATTTTTATGCTTTATATTTATATTGTTATCATTGGCCTTTTAATAGGAATAAAGCTTAATTGTAAAAATTTAGGTATTTTATATTTTCTTAAGTAGGAAATAAATATTATGAGGTGAGAAAATGAAAAAAATAATAAAAATCATATTTTTATTTGTAATGATGCTTGTTACATTACCTGTAAACGCGAAGGGGTTTGGAGTTGGAAAGAATGCAAAGGGAATACGTCCAAATGTTAATGATCCTATAATTACAAATAATAATGGATATGCGATTGGGCCTGATGATAATAGAGTATATTTGACATTTGATTGTGGCTACGAAAATGGATATACTGCTAAAATATTAGATACATTAAAGGAACATAATATTAAAGCCTGTTTCTTTATAACTGGTCATTATTTAAATAGTAGTCCTGAGCTTGTAAAAAGAATGATAAATGAAGGACATTTAATAGGAAACCATACTTATTCGCATAAGGATTTTACTAAATCTACTAATGAAGAGATAATTAATGATATTACTAAATTAGAAAAGAAATATGAAGAAATAACAAATGAGAAAATGGCTAAAATTGTAAGACCACCAAGAGGAGAATATGATGAAAAAAGTCAAAAATTATTAGCTTCAAATGGTTATAAATCTATATTTTGGTCATTAGCCTTTGTAGATTGGAATAAGGATACATATAATGGTAATCATTATAGCTACAACAAGGTAATGTCACGTATTCATCCAGGTGCGATTATTTTACTACATTCTGTTTCAAAGGATAATCAAGAGGATTTAAGTGATATTATTGAAGGAGTAATAAATGAAGGATATGTATTTTCAAGTATCAATGAATTATGATATAATTAATTGACTAAGGATTATTTTCATTTATTAAATTAATTCTTTTTAAGGATGTGAGATTGAGTTTGGTCTACTCATAATAAAATGTCATACAATTATATAATATCAGCTGAAGAAAAAGAAGAAGCAAAGGAAAAAATAGAAGAGATAAGAAAAAGTATCAAATTAGATTTTGATTATTCTGAGTATGATTTAGAAGAGGATGGATTATATCCTATTATTGATGAGCTGACTACAATTTCTCTTTTTGATAATCCTAAATTTATTGTTATTAATTCCTCAGAAAATATTATTAAGGCAAATGATAAAGCATTTGTTGAGCTTTTAACTGCGATGAATTCACAGGAAAATGATAATGTTTTAGTTTTTATCTTTTTAAATGGCTTTGATCAAAAAAATGAGAGATTATCAAGGATTAAAAGATATTCATCATTCATTGAAATTAATCTAAAAAATATGCCTTTAGATGAATATGCAAGAAATGTATTTTCGAAGGATGGCTATCAAATAGATGAGCATACAATATCCTTGCTAGTATTATATACTGCATCATTAGCATCATTAAAACAAGCAATTAATATTTTAGAATGCTACAAATATCAAGAAAAGATAATAACAGATGATGATGTAAAAAAGCTTGTTGTACCGCCACTAGAGGATAATGTATATAATTTAATAGATTCTGTCATTCAAAAGGATAAAGCTAGAATATTTTCAATTTTAGCTGATTTTAAAAAGGAAAACATTCAATATTCCTTTTTGGTTTCATTATTAATAAATAAATTTCAAGAAATGTATAATGTAAATATATTAGCTAAATCAGGTATAACACAGGCTGATATACAGGATTTATTTAATGTATCATCAGGAAAAGCATATTATATGCTTAAAAATGCGAAAGCAGTTGATATATATGAAATCAAAAAGAATTTAAGTATGCTAAATGATCTTGATTATCAGATTAAGACTGGAAAAGTTGACCAAAATATTGGTTTAGAATTATATTTTTTAAAACTATAAAAAATGCCTACAGATGTAGGCATTTTAACATGGCTTAAAAAAGAAAAAAAGGAAGCTAATTGCATCCTTAATGTGAAAAACTAAAGTTTTCAATAATAATCTATTACTTTAATGTATTAACTGCAGCAGCTAATTCTGACTTATGTCTTGCAACATAGTTCTTATGAACAATTCCCTTAGCTAAAGCCTTGTCTAACTTCTTATAAGCAGTGCTTAATGCAGCTAAAGCCTTATCTAAATCCTTTAGAGCTACAGCAGCGAATACAGACTTCATTGCAGTTTTTAAAGATGATTTGAAAGCCATGTTAGCTTGTCTTGCCTTTTCATTTGTATGAACACGCTTGATTTGTTGTTTGATGTTTGCCATAGTTTCACCTCCGCTATTACATGCAATCAAGATTATATCATTTATTCAATCTCAATGCAAGAAAAAAATAAAAAAAATGATAACTATTAGTATTAATTATAGAAAAAGTGAGAAAATAGTATCGGTGATTGTTAATGTTTAAGGGTAGAACGGACCTACAGGTGGAAGAGGTTAATTTAGGTTTTAAATATGAAATAGATAAAATTGTTGATGGTATGAATATCAAAAAATGTAATTTAGATGAGAAAAGTGCCAAAATTATAGGAAAAAATATAGGAATATATTATACAATTGATAATATTGATTATTATAAAAAAAGTAAAAAAATTATTAATGAAATAGCAAATATATTAAATGAACTATTTGATGAAATGAAAGAAATTCATAATATATTAATCGTTGGACTTGGAAATAAAGATATTACTCCTGATTCATTAGGTCCATTAGTTATACATAATATAGAGGTTAATAGACATCTAGAAAAAGAAAAAAAATATTCAGTTTCTGCTTTAGAGCCTGGTGTGATGGGAAAAACTGGGATGGAATCTAGTGAAATAATTAAGGCAATTGTTTCTAAATTTAAGCCTGATTTGGTATTAGTTATTGATGCACTTGCATGTAATAATCCTAATAGAATGTGTAATAGTATCCAAATATCAACTGCAGGAATAAATCCTGGTGCTGGTGTTGGAAATTTTAGAAAGGAAATTTCTAAAAAAGTGATAGGCTGTGAGGTTATAGCAATTGGAATACCTACTGTATGTGATATTGAGGTTTTTTCTCACGAAATAGATAATTCATATTATGTGACACCTAATAATATTGATCAATCAATGGAAATATTATCAAATATTATTTCTAAAGCAATTAATACTGTATTATTATAAATAAGCAAAGACAAGACATAATATAACAATGTTTTGTCTTTGCTTTTTATATTATTTTATTGGTGATAAAATGAAAAAAGGTATTGGTATAGTAATTGCGATAATAGCTGTATTTGTAGTGTTTTTTTTAGTTTCTGTAACAAGAAATAATTCTGATTTTGATGTTGAGGCTAGTAAGGAGGTTATTGAGGATTCGTATTATGTAGATGGAAAGAATAATCTTTTTTCAAAAATGGCTTTTATTTTAGATGATTGTTGTTATTATATTGTTGATTTTGTGTTTGGTGGAATAGAGTCTATTTTTTTAAAGATATGTGGAAATTAGTTGTTAATAATCTTAATTTTTGTTATAATACATTAGAGGATATTGATAATTTGAAATACTAATTATTGATAATTTATTTTATAAATGAAAGAGAGGTATATGTTGAGTAATATACTCAGCTATGTATTATGACATTACCAAATAAGCTTACATTACTTAGAATATTTTTAGTTCCAGTTATGATAATTATATATTATATTCCATGGTTAAAAAATAATTATGCATTCCTATCTGTTTCATGGTTATATTTGTTTGAATTTATCATTTTCGCTTTAGCTTCATTTACTGATTTTTTAGATGGCTATATAGCAAGAAAATATAATCTAATTACAACATTCGGAAAATTTGCTGATCCTTTGGCAGATAAAATGCTAGTATTTTCAGCAATGACTATATTTTTACTAGATAATTCAGGTGTCCTTCCTGTAGGACCATTAATTCCTTTATGGGTTTATGTTGTTATGATATTAAGAGAATTTATTGTTTCTGGTATACGTATGGTTGCTGCTGGTAAGGGTGAGGTTATTGCGGCAGGAAAGCTAGGCAAATGGAAAACATTTATTACAATGATTGCAATATGTATACTATTCTTTAGTGGTTGTCATGTTTCAATTATTTATATCGGACAAATTGCTATTTATATTGCTGCAATATTAACTATTGCCTCAGGAATTGAGTATTTTTGGAATAGTAGAAAAATAATTTTTGAATCAATTTAAAAAAAATAGAAAAATTTCAAAAAAAATTAAAAAAAATTGAAAAAACACACTATTATTTAATGGAGGTGTATTTTATGGCTTTAGATACAAGAGAGCAGGCTTTAGAAGCTGCATTAAAGCAAATTGAAAAAGAATTTGGAAAAGGATCTGTAATGAGATTAGGAGATAATGCTGATCGCAAGATTGAGGTTATTCCATCTGGTTCAATTTCATTGGATAAGGCGTTAGGTGTTGGCGGTTATCCTAAAGGAAGAATAATTGAGGTTTATGGACCAGAATCTTCCGGAAAAACAACATTCGCACTTCATGCGATTGCAAGTGCACAAAAATCAGGAGGATTTGCTGCATTTATTGATGCTGAGCATGCATTAGATCCAGTATATGCAAAAAATTTAGGTGTTGATGTAGAAAATTTAATCTTATCTCAGCCTGATAGTGGTGAACAAGCATTAGAAATCGCAGAGGCATTAATTAAATCAGGAAGTGTTGATGTTATTGTAATTGACTCAGTTGCCGCATTGGTTCCTGAGGCTGAATTAAATGGTGACATGGGAGATAATCATGTTGGTCTACATGCTAGATTAATGAGCCAAGCTATGAGAAAATTAGCAGGTATAATTAATAAAACAAATTGTGTTGCTATCTTTATTAACCAGATTCGTGAGAAGGTTGGTGTTATGTTTGGTAATCCTGAAACAACAACAGGAGGACGAGCATTAAAATTCTATGCATCTGTTAGATTAGAGGTTCGTAAGGGTGAAGCAATAAAGGATGGTACAAATGTATTAGGTAATCGTACTAATCTTAAGGTTGTAAAAAATAAGGTTGCTCCACCATTTAAGACAGCTGAGGTTGAAATTATCTATGGACAAGGTATTTCAAAATTAGGTGAAATAGTTGATTTAGCTGTAAATGCTAATATTATTAATAAAGCTGGTGCATGGTTTTCATATAATGGTAATAAAATTGGCCAAGGAAGAGAAAATGCTAAAGAATTTTTAAAGGCAAATCCTGAAATATGCTCTGAAATAGAAGCAAAAGTAAGAGCATTATAATAATTGACATAAAAAGCTCAAGCAATTGGGCTTTTTGTCTATATTTAAGTATGAAAATTTTCTTTGAATGTAATAACCAATTAAAGTATAAAAAAATATTTAACATTATAAAAATTAGTTGCTTTTTTTTCTTCACTATGATAGAATGATAAGGAACGTTGAAGGTAATGTTTAATTATTTTAATATTTTTTATGGAGTAGTACTCAAGAGGCTCAAGAGGCTTCCCTGCTAAGGAAGTAGACCGGGTAACTGGTGCAAGGGTTCGAATCCCTTCTGCTCCGCCATATTGAAAGAACGACTTTGATAAAATGCTATCAAGGTCTTTTTTTATGCTTTAGGGGATTTGAACTACGGTAAAACTAGTGGTTTTATCTGGTTTGAGCCCAATTTTTGTCATTTTAAGAGCTGTTTTTGAAGGAAATAAGGTAGAATTAATGCTGATTTATATAGAGCGATTCTGTCTGAAATATCACGATTACACGATATAGCCACAATTACACGATTTTTCCACGATTACACGATATTGACTAACATAGCTAGAACGTTATCTACTATCCGTTTTTTAACTAGCAAATAAAGTGACAAATAAAGTGATAAATATAGTGATAAATACTTTGAAATATACTATAATAATGTTATCAAAAGTAAGAAGATATTTTATGAACTTTGGAAGAGAAAATGAACAATTAGAATTTAAAAAATCAACTAGTGAAGTTAAAGAGGCGATGAATGATATTTGTGCCATGGCCATGTCGCAGAACCTAGATATTATGATATGTCTGCATATGTTGGTTTTGGGGGGGGGAATAATTTCATTAGAACTATAGGAGGAATTTTTTATGAAGAAAATATTACTATTATTACTTATTCTTATTACTTTAGTAAGTTGTAATAAATCTCCTCAAAGAATATATCATTTTGGAGAAATCGCGAAATACGATTCATGCAACATATCTATCAAACAAAACAAGGAAAATGAGGAATTCATCGTTAGTATTGATAAAATTAATAATCCACTCTTATTTGATTTTAAGATATATAATAATGCAAATTCATCTATGTTAGGCGAAGGTTTTTTAATATATTATATAAACGGAAATGAAACAACCATCGATAAAAACTATTATATTAATGATGATTGCACTATAGTTGTCAATTATTCTTCAATTTCGGATGATGATAAGAAAATAATATCAATAAATGAATATTACGTTGAAGTGTTTAATTATTCCTGGTATCAGTAAGCAAGTAAATAGATTAAATTTATCATTATCTACGTTGAATTTGTGAGCACAAAATCAAGCATTACATTATGAAAAAATTGTAAGCCTCAAATGAGCCATTTTTTAATTGACATTTACATTGTATATGCATTTTTAAATCGTTTATCTACTACTTAATATATAAATCCATAAGAGAAAAAATATTAATTTTATAACTACACTCTCATAACACGTGGCAAACGTTAAAGATTACTTTAATTATTATAGTAAAATAGTTATTTATATGATATAATTTGTTTGTGTTTTAATATGAAAGGAAGACAATATGATTGCAATTACTTATGATAAAGAAAAAAATTCTGTATTCCAACATTTTGGAAGAACTGAATACTTTTATTTAGTTAATGAAGAAACAGGAGAAGAAAAAATTATAGATAATGGTGGATATTCACATCATGATTTAGCACCATATTTAAAATCTTTAGGTGTTTCCACATTAATATGTGGAGGTATTGGTTCTCATGGTGTGGAAGCAATAGAATCTATAGGAATAAAACTGATTCCAGGAGCATTTGGTGATGTTCAAGACGTTATTAAAGCATTTAAAGATGGGACATTAGTTGGTAATCCTAATGCCATGCATTCATGTTCACATGGCAGAGAACATCACCATAACTAGTAAATTAATAAAATGGTCACCGGAGAACTAGTGCCGTAGCATGATAGTTGATTAGGTGTCGAGTGAGCTCGGAATATTGGTTAATACCATTATTTCGGGCTTTTTTATTTAAGGCAAAAACATGAAATTAACTAAATTAAGAGAAGAAGATGTACATGAATTTAAAAAGCTTATGCAAGAAGCTTTCCAATATGGATTTGAATCATATACTAAACAAAAAGAAGATCAAGTTCTACCTGAAAAAGATATTGATAATTCTTTAAATGATTCTAATGGGCATGCTTATGAAATGTTAGACGAATATGGATCTATACTTGGTGGTGCTATAGTAAATGTAAATCCTGAAACACAAATAAATCATTTGGATTTTTTATTTGTTAAAGTTTGTACTCAATCTAAAGGAATAGGGCAAGTAATTTGGGAAGAAATAGAAAGGCTATATCCAAAAACAAAAAAATGGATAACTTGCACTCCATATTTTGATGTTAGAAACATTCATTTTTATGTTAACAAATTGAAATTTCATATCATTTCTTTTTGGAATAAATATAATCCTGATCCAAATATGCCAAATGAATTTATTGGTGATGCAGGAGAAGGAATGTTTGAATTCGAAAAAGTAATTGAATAAAAAACTTTAGCCACTCTAACTAGAGTTCAATGCTTATAACTGAACCATCTTTGAAGTTATATTCTAGATGGTCTTTTTTAACTTTTATATTGCTAAAATCAGAGTAATATACCTAGTTTTTAATATAATTACCCTTGGAAATAAAAAAAATAAATGAAGAAATATGTTTCTATGAATTTGAAAAATAGTGGTTTAGGAGATTTGAAAAACAAATAGATTAAATACATTAACAATAAGTATTTATAGTTTTTTTAAATGTAATAATATTATAAGAAAATAATCCAAATATTAGTTCAAAAAAATATAATATTATTATATAATTATTAATGATATATTTTGTTTAAAGGAGGACAATGAAATGGGTAAAGAATTATTAATAGAAATAAAAAAATCTTCATTTTCTGTTCTTCCAATTTATTTTTTGATTTTGATTTTAATGCTATTTGGGGTTGTTTCATTAACAGGATATGAGATATTATCATTTTCATTAGCTACTATCTTAATAATATTTGGAATATCATTATTTAATTATGGTGCTGATCATGCAATGACGCCTATTGGTAAAATAGTCGGTAAAGGCTTAACTAAACAAGGAAAAATATGGATTTTATTTTTGGTTGTTTTTTTATTTGGCTTTTTTATCACAGTTGCAGAGCCTGATTTATCTGTTTTAGCAATTCAAACTAGTTCGATTTTTCCATCGATATTGTTAATAGTATTAATAAGTATTGCGGTTGGAATGTTTTTATTGCTAGCAATTTTGAAAATATTAAAAAAAATTAATCTTGTTAGAATACTTAGTATTTTGTATATGAGTGCTTTTTCGTTGGTTACTTTACTTTTATTACAAAATAAAGAATCATTAGTTGCACTAGCGTTTGATTCTGGTGGAGTAACTACAGGTCCTATGACTGTTCCATTTTTAATGGCTCTTGGTACAGGTATTGCATCAATTTTAGCTATGAAAAGCGAAAAAGATGCATCCTTTGGTTTTGTTGCCTTTTCATCAATTGGACCTGTGATAGTTGTTTTATTATTATCATTGTTTTCTAAAAATGAGCTTAATTATGAGATTGCTGATTATACAATATCAAATAATTTCTTTTTGAGCTTTTTAGAATATATGCTAGGAAAGTTTAAAAGTGTAGGATTATCAATTGGTTTATTACTTGTATGCTTCTTAGCAATTGATTTTTTATTTTTACATTCAGATAAAAAGAAATTGTTATCATTAATTGGTGGCTTGGGTGTAGCATTTATTGGATTAGTATTATTCTTAGCAGCAGTAGATTGTACTTATATGGGTATCGGTTATAAAATAGGAACAGAATTGGCCAAATGTAATCCGATTTTGATAATATCTATTGCGATAGTAATAGGTGCGCTTACTGTTTTAGCTGAGCCAGCAATAAAAATATTAACTACTCAGGTTGAGGAAGTAACAAACGGATTAATCAAAAAAAGAAGTATGCTAATTGCACTTGCAATTGGAGTTGGTATTGCAATATCACTTGCGATGATTAGAGTTATATACAAATTTTCAATTTTATATATAGTTATACCAGGAGATATTATTTGCTTTGTTTTATCATTTTTTATACCAAAAATCTATACCGCTATAGCATTTGATGCTGGTGGAGTAGCATCTGGGCCTTTGACATCTAGTTTCATATTACCTATTGTTTTAGGACTGTGTTCAACGTTGTTTGGTGAAAGTGAAATTTTGACATATGGATTTGGAGTTGTCGCTCTTGTAGCGTTAAGTCCATTATTATCAATTGAAATTTTAGGTGTTTTTTCAGTGTTTAATAATAAAAGAAAGGTAAAAACTGAAATAAAGAAGGTCCTTAAAGAAAATGATAAAATAATTATTTCATTTGGTGAATAAATATGAAAAAGAATAATAAATTAATTAAATTATATTTAATGGTTATTACACTACCAAAAGGGAAAAAGGAAATAATAGCTGATATGCTTGAAAAATATGATGTTACAGCATATTTATCTACATTAGCTAGAGGAAGTGTAGAGCGTACAGTATCAAAGGATGTTATGTTTTGCATAATAAAGGAAGATATGATTAAGGATGCAATGCTTGAAATTGAGGATAAAATTGCTAGATTTTATAATCAAGCATCTATGGTTTATGCAATACCACTTAATAGCGTTATTGGTGTTAGTACATATATGGCATTATCAAATGGAGGAAAAAAATAATGGATATTAAGCTTTATAATATTGTTGCGATTGTTAATGATGGATATTCTGATGTTGTTATGGATATTGCAAAGGATTGTGGAGCACGTGGTGGAACAATTATTCCTGCTAACGGAAGTGTTACTGCTGATGCAATGAAGCTTTATGGTATAGGAATACACCCTGAAAAGGAAATTGTATTAATTTTAGTAAAAGAAGATATAGTTCAAATAATACTAGATAAGCTTTATGATAAAGCAGGAAATGGTAGTGATGCTCAAGGTATTTTTTTCACTCTTCCAGTTACTCATGCATCAGATAATTTGTTAATGCAATACGCTCCTAAAGAAAATAATTAACATATAACACAAACTATTTTCGTAAATTCAAAATTTTATTGTATATGGTATTAAAATGTGTTAAAATAACAAAGTAAAGCCGATTTTTAAGGCGGAATAAGGAGATGATATAAAGTGGCACGTGTTGTTAGAAAAGTATCAAACAAGGCTGTTCAAAATCAAAAGAAAAATAATATATTACACAACAAGATATTTTGGATTATTATATCAGTTGTATTAGTTATAGGTGTAGCAGTTGGTATTGTACTAGGAATTGTTTTAAATCAAGATAAGGAAGAAGAAGTTTCTCATAATTATTTCAATGAATATCAAGAGGTTACTTTTGAACAAGGAAGCTATTACGGCATATTAAATTATTCTGATCCTGATTATAAAAATATTCAAACTAATGAATCATTATATATTAAGCATATTTTGATTTTTGGATATGATTCAAAATATTTTTATCCAGATAGCGAGGATACAGATAATTATAATAGTAATCATGAGACTTTATTAAAAAGATTAGCTGATTTACAAAAGTCAATTGATGAGTATAATAAAACAGCTGATAAAGAGGATAAAGCAGCATTGTTTATTGTTGATACAAATGTAGGCTCAAATTCAGAGATTTTATCTGATTCTGACTTGTTAGGATCACTTACAAGTGATGAATTATCTTTCTTTTTCTCATATATTAGAGATTCAAAGCTAGTAGATGATAAGTTAACAATTAATGATATTAAAACTTCATTTTTAGTAAATGATGTTAATGAAATGCTTACAACTACTATTCCTCAATCAATAAATTTGGTAAAAAACAACTTTGAATGCGAAGAAAAATAAGACTAAAACTCTAATTTTTTTGGTTGATAATCAAAAAAATAAAGAGTTTTTTCTTTATTTATAGTAAGGAGAACTTTTATGGAAATACTTAATGATAACGTAATTCTTGACATTTGCAATAAATTAAATATTAAAGAAGAACAAGCTAAGTCAGTTTTAGAAATGCTTAAAGAAGAGAAAACAGTTGCGTTTATTGCAAGATATAGAAAAGAAATGACAGGTGGATTAGATGAAGAACAAATTCGTTTAATCGAGGATGAATATAATTATGGTGTTAGCTTAAATAAGAAAAAGGAAGATGTAATTCGTTTAATTGAAGAAAAAGGATTATTAACTGAAGATTTAAAGAATGAAATTCTTGCGCAAACTAAATTAATTGATATTGAAGATTTATATAGACCATATAAGGAAAAGAAGAAAACAAAGGCTACTGAAGCTATAGCGTTAGGATTAGAGCCTTTGGCTGATATTATGCTTAAATTATGGCAAAAGGGCGATAAAATTGAAATTGCATCAAAATATATAACTGATAAGGTTAAATCTGTAGAAGAAGCAATTACTCAAGCTAAATATATCGTGGCTGAAAAAATAAGCGATGTCGCTTTATATCGTAAGCATATCCGTGATGCTGCTTTAAAATATGGTACAATTTCAACAACAAAAAAGAAAAATGATAAAGATATAGAAGAAAAGTATAAGAATTATTATGATTCAACTGAATTTGTTTCAAGAATAAAGCCTCATAGAATTCTTGCGATTGATAGAGCAGAGGATGAGGATGTTATTTCTGTTAGTGTCAATTTACAACCTGAAAGAGATGTTGAATACTTAAAATATAAAGTGATTAAGAATAGAGATTCAATATTTAAAGAAGAATTGTCTGATGCTATTATAGATTCTTATAAACGTTTGATAGCTCCTTCTATTTCAAGAGAAATAAGAGCAATATTAACAGAAAAAGCACAAGAACAAGCAATTCATATTTTCTCTTTAAATTTAAAAAATTTATTATTACAGGCTCCTATGAAGGGACACGTTGTTTTAGGTGTAGATCCTGCATTTAGAACTGGCTGCAAGCTTGCTGTTATATCAAAAGAGTCTCAAGTTTTAGAAATTGGTGTTATTTATCCAAATGAAAAAGCAAAGGGTGCTACAGTAAATGAAGCAACCTTAGCTAAGTCAAAGAAAACACTAATTGATTTTATTAAAAAATACAATGTTGAGATTATAGCTATTGGAAATGGTACAGCAAGTAGAGAAACTGAAAGCTTTATAGCTGAAGTAATTAAAGAAAATAAATTTACTTGTAAATATGTTATTGTAAGTGAAGCTGGTGCATCTGTTTATTCAGCATCAAAGCTTGCAATAGAGGAATTCCCTGATTTATCAGTTGAGCAAAGATCTGCAATTTCAATTGCAAGAAGAATTCAAGATCCTTTAGCTGAGCTTGTTAAAATTGATCCAAAATCAATAGGTGTAGGACAATACCAGCATGATGTTGCACAAAATAAACTAAATAAGTCATTAGATGATGTTGTTGTTGATGCAGTAAATAAGGTTGGTGTTAATTTAAATACAGCATCTATTTCCTTACTTTCTTATGTTTCTGGTCTTACAAAGGCAGTTTCAAAAAACATTATTTCTTATCGTGAGGAAAATGGTAGATTTAATTCAAGAGAAGAGCTTAAAAATGTTAGTAAGCTAGGACCAAAAACATATGAACAATGTGTAGGCTTTTTAAGAATTATTGATGGAAAGAATCCTTTTGATATGACTCCAATTCATCCTGAAAGCTATGATAAGGCTTTAAAGCTTTTAGACTTAATGAATATGAATATATCTGATTTGGGTACTGATGAAATGAAGGATGCTGTAATAGCTTTAGATAGAAGCGAGGCTAAAGCTAAGCTCGACATTGATATGTATACCTTAAATGACATTTTAGAGGCGTTTATAGAGCCTTTAAGAGATATTAGGGATGATTATCAGGGTCTAAAGCTTAGAGACGATATAATGCACTTTGAAGACATTAAAATAGGTGATGAATTGGATGGTACTGTTCGTAACGTTGTTGATTTCGGAGCGTTTGTTGATTGTGGTGTTAAATATGATGGTTTAATACACATATCAAAAATGTCAAATAACAAAATTAATCATCCATCAGATATATTAAGTGTTGGTGATAGTGTGCATGTTTATGTAATTGATATTGATTATGATAAGCATAAGCTTGGCTTATCATTGATGAAAAATTAATTATAAAGGGGCGAAGACCCCTTTATTTTTTTTTTGAAAAAATATAAACGTTTTCAAATATTATTAGAATAATAAATATGGTATATTTATTCTCGAAGGTGTTATAAATGAATAATTTTATGGTTACAGTTTTAACTGTATTTGTAATGCTTTTATTTTTGGTTCCTGGCTATTTGCTTACAAAATTTAAAAAAATAGATGCATCACATTTAAAAAGTATTTCTACAATATTGGTATATGCTTTTTCTCCTTGTATGATAATAGATTCGTTTTTACAGGTAGAAAGAAGTGTGGAAATGGTTAAGAAAATGAGCTTGTTTGCCATTATTTCTATAATTGTTCAAATATTGTTTATTTTAATATTATTTTTAATATTCCACAAAAAGTATGATGATGCTAGATATAGAATGCTTACTATTGGTAGTGTATGTGGTAATGTTGGCTTTTTTGGATTACCGTTAATTAAGGCTATATTACCAGAATTTCCTATTGCGATGACATACTCTTCTATTTTTGTATTTACAATGAATTTAATTGTATTTACAATAGGATCTTTTTGTATCACAAGGGATAAGAAATATATATCATTTAAATCGATATTTTTAAATCCTACAACTATTTCAATTATAATTGCTGTAATCTTATATGCATGTAATTTTAAATTTAATTGTGGAAATATATTCCTTGAAAAAATGGGTGAAGGTGTTAGTCTTCTTGGAAAGATGACTACACCAACATGTATGATTATACTTGGTTCTAGATTAGCATGTATAAAAATTAAAGATTTAATAAATAAGCCTTTTGTTTATATAAATATTATATTAAAACTAATCATATTCCCATTATTTTCTTATTTATTTGTATATTTTTTACCATTTGATGAGGTATTTAAGATAAGTATATTGGTACTTTGTGCAACTCCATGTGCATCAGTAGTGTTGAATCTGGCTGAGATGTACAATGAAAATCAAGATATTGCGGCAAATACAGTTTTATTAACAACAATAATGTCAATAATTACGATTCCACTTCTTTTATTAATTGTATGATTAAATAATATATTCAAAAACTCTATTACTTAGAGATACCGTATGAAAGCATATAAGATGAATTTACTGTAGAAAAATATGTGGATTTTTCATTATTTACCCAACAAAAACCATTTACAAAAGTATAAAAGTTGGGTATACTGATAGTAGGTGATGAAGAATGAGTATGCTTATGACGGTTATCTCACGTGAAGAAGCCCGAAACAAGAATATGATAACCGAATATACAAAAGAGCTTGAAACACTACCAAAAGGAAAAATAACCCCAAAAATCGTAAACGGAAAAACTTATTATTATCTGTATTACCGTGACGGAAAAAAGGTAGTTAGTAAATATATCGGCAAGGACGAGGAAAGTTTAATCACAATTCGTGAACAACTTACTCGCCGTAGTCAAATAGAAGAAATTATAAAGAAGTTAAAAGAAGAAAAGGCACAAATCAAGAGGTTGGAGGCTATGTTATGATATTATACCATGGTAGTAATATGGTAGTGGAAAAGCCGAGACTTATCGAACAGAACAGATTCCTTGACTTTGGATACGGTTTCTATACGACAACCAATAAAGCTCAAGCAGAGAACTACGCTCAAAAAGTTGTGATACGCAGAGGCGGTACGCCGACAGTCAACGTATATGAGATAGATGATAATATCGGTAGTAAACTACTTAAAATCAAGCGTTTCAATGCTCCCGATGAGGAATGGCTCGACTTTGTTTCCGCACACAGAAATGGAACTTATGACGGAGAGCAATACGATCTAATAATCGGTGCAGTTGCAAATGATGATGTTTATAGAACGCTTCAAGTGTATTCTACGGAACTTTTGACCAAAGAACAAGCACTTGAATCCTTGAGGATCAAGAAATTGTTTGATCAATATGTATTTGCGACAAACGAGGCAATTTCACTCTTGAAATTCGTCAAATCTGAGGGGGTGTGATATATGGACGAGAAGTTCAATTCTATATTGAGTATCGCGCTTATACCGCAAACAGTTGACCTAATTGTGAAGAATGAAGGACTTGATGACATTTCCGCTATGAACGAGTTTTATCAATCAAAGACCTATGAGATGCTTGAAAAAGAAGAAACGAAGATGTGGCATTTCAGCCCAATGACCGTTTATTCAATGTGGAAACACGAAAAAGAAACGGGAGAAATTGTATTTCCGGAGGAATAATTTATGAGTAAGGAATTACCGTTTATGGTGTTTTGTGTTGAAGAATACAAAAACCAAAAAGGACTTACGGGCAAGGAAGTTATGACCTTGTTTAACAAGTATTCGGTATGCGAATATATCCAAGATTTTTATGAGGTGTTGCATACCACAGGAGTAAGATATATCGTCAATGATATAGACCTTTATATTAAATCTCGTCAAAACGCCTAAATCAAAATCGAATATAATAGTATAACTAACTGAACGGCACTAAAATCTTTTACTGTTATGATAAAAGAATATCATAAGGAGGCAGTATATATGAGCCAAAGAATATTATGGTGCCGGTTTGAAATTGGAAACAAAGAGGACTTGACATGACAAAATCAAGTCCTCTCTTTCTATTGTAAGGAGTGTAGATAGTAAAATAAAAGTAATCAAAATAGCTCATATAACTTTCATCACTTTAGATGATTGTTAGTAAGTAAATATGATTACTTTTTTTATTTCTTGTTGTAAGAATTGATTTCTATTCTGTTGATAATTTATTTATGATAAATCGTATATTTTGTTGCATAAATCAATATTTTTATCACTTAATTTCTTTATATCATCCTTCTTAGATTCTAATAGAATTGAATTATTGATAAGAATGAAAGAAAAAAATGAAGAAGATTTTGAAGAAAACTCATATTCAATATTTAAAGTGAAGTTTGTATGGATTATTATAAGATTAGTGTTAATTTTATATCAAGAAAAAAAGGAATATAATTACATTATTTATCTATTATTGAAAATATAAGTGATAATATTTTTGCATCTATTATAAAGTATTTAAGAAGTAGAATATAGAAAAACAATAAGAAAAAAACCGGCTATATGTCCTCCTATTGGAAGAGTATATAACCGGTTTCTTTTTTTAATTATTTTTGTTCTGGTCTAACCCAATCTAATGAGTCATCAATCCAAGAAGCAAATTTAGAGTCATCTTCATATTCAGTTACTAAATTAATGTAATAATTCTTTTCTATATTAACTAGGTTCTTGATTTCATCACTAGCAGTAATATCAGAAATATTTAATTCATTTAATAATAGAATAGTTTGGAAATTACTAGAAGTGTAAATTTCAATTGATTCTGAGAATAATGATTTTAAAATTGTATTAATGCTTGAATCTAATGAAGAAGATACACCATTTTGAGATTGAACAAAATAGATGAATAACTGATTGATATTTGCTACCTTTGAATTATCATTGTAAGAATTCAATACTACAAATATATTATCATCATCTGAATCTTCATCATCACCTTCAGAAATTAAAATTTCAATTTCTTTTTGGTATCCATTTGTATCATTTGTTTCAGTATATTTTAATGAGCTTGGACCACTATAGCTATTTAAAACTATTAAATGGTATCCAAATACTGTTTCACATAATGTATCATAAGTAATTTTTGTAGCATCCTCAGCAGTAGTAAGCTTTCCGTCTGTAGGAGTGAAGAAGTTACCATGAGAATCAATGCTTAAGCTTTCAGTGTTTGATGCCTTTGAATACATTTCTCTAACATAATCAGCAAATGGAACTACAAAGTTATTAACTGAATCTTGTGTAATATCACCAGAAGAAGCTAATTGTTCAGCAGTTAATAGGAAATGGAATGTTATATCAGTATTACCAAGTGTAACTGTTTTGTAATCATCCCAAGTCTTATTAGGATTTGATCTTAATGCTGAGCCTTTATTGAATTCCTTAACAATAAATGTAAGATTATCAATCATGTCATTGTCATCATAATCTTCATAAATTGCTTCAGAATAAATTGCTTGAGCTAAATTTGCTACTGCATTTTTGAATGCTTCAACAATTTCAGCATTTGCTAATGTAGCAATAAATGCTTCAGGATCGTCAGGAGAACCATCTCCATCATCATCAATATTAATTAAAATGTGGTCGATATCAATATTAAATAATTCAGAATATTTAGCATTACCAGCAGCTAAAATTCTATCTAGAACCTTTGTTGCATCATCTGAAATATTGTGATCCTCAGTTGCCCATGAATCAAAAATAACCTGTGCCTTATAAGCACTTAAGCATGCTTTGGCAGTGAAATAATACTTTAGTACATTGTCTACTGAATTATATCCATAGTTTGCAAAAAGGAATGTTTCTTCACCAATTTCTTTTGGATATGTTTGGTTATTATTTTTATTGAATTCTTTTAATGCATTTTCTATTGTTTCTTTATTACTATCAATTGTATCATTTTCTACATATTCATCTTTATATAAATATGCATATTCTAATTGGAAATATTCAGTGATAATAGAAGCGCCATATTTTGCTGATACTAGCTTGTAGAAATTATCTACTGTTAAAGATTTTGATTGACCATTAACTTCAAATTTGAAAATTAAGTTATTATCAAAATTTTGTGATAATTCATAGTAATCAGAATAAGAATTTCTAAATTGATATTCATAATATGGATCATAAATTTCTAAATTAGATTCTTTAATTAATTCCTTAAAAGCAGTTGAAGCATAGCTTGATGCTGTATTTAAAATTGATTTTTGTTGTAATAATCTTTTAACTTCCTTTTGATCTTCGGTACTTAAATCCTTAAGGTCAGTTTTAGAAGAAGAATTACCCCAATCATAATTTGTATCAATACGATAAGCTAATACATATTTATTATCAATATTTCTTGGTTCACTTAAATATTCACCATTATCAAGTGTTTCAGTGATAAGAGTATTAATTGAAGCTGATATATCATCTAAATCATTTATATATTCATTGATTGTATATTTAAACTCATCTGAATCAGCATTGTGATTTCCACGATAAGCATAATAGCTGTTATAAAGTGAAATATAAGAATTTAGTGCTGTATCTTTAGAAGTAGTATCAATTCCTGTTGTACCTAAAACCTTTTGTACATGGTTTAAAGCTTCACGGCGAGAATTGAATGTTAATATTATTGCTCTATAAGTACCATATGTCTTATATGATGAATCATATGAAGATTCAATTGTTTCATCCTTAAATAGGTAATAAGAAGTATTTTTTGTTTCTTCATCAGTACCTTCATGTAAATATTCTAAATCAGCTATTTCAAATAGCTTTTTGCTTGAATAAATATTTTCAGCAAGTGTAATTAAGTTAGAATAATATGCTTTTTCTGGAAGCTTAGTATAATCGATTAATACTAAGTTCTTATCAGTATCCTTTTTATTAACAATTTGATCTTTTGTTATTGTAATACCGATTCTTGCCATTGATTCAATATATTTTTCTACTACTAAATCAATATCCTTTTGTTCTTTTGATTCATATGTTTTTAATGAATTGTAACCATAAATTTTAGTAGCAAGATTCTTTGATAATGTAGCTGAATAATATTCTTTAATTTCATCAAAATATTTTGTAATTATTGATGAATCAGTTACATTTTCATGGTTTACGTAGTAAGTACCATCTACTAATTCCTTAGATAATGATAAAATTTCTTTTTGTTCATTTGTTAATTCATTTACTGAGCTTGCGTTTAATAATGCTTTTAACGCATTTAGTTCCTTTTCATAAAGTAATGCCTTTAATTCTTCAGTAAATACATCATATCCATTTTTTCTTAATCTTGTGTAGAAGTCAGCCTCATTTAAAGATAATTCTGTATTAGTAGTCTTCGTTTTAATAGAAGCAACTGTTTGAGGATTACTAGTGTTTATTGAACCATAAGGAACAATAGTATTTCTTTTTGTTGAATTAGAACAAGAAGTGAAAGTAAATGCCAACATTCCGATAAAGGCAACTGATAATACTTTTTTAAATAGTTTCATATTATTTTGCCTCCTTTAATAAAACTTCTAAATCTGTCCACCAATTTTCAAAATTATTTGATGTTCCAGTTGTGTCATTGTTATATTCACTATATTCATCAGCAATTCTTTGGTTAACAACTTGAATTTTATTGAAATATTCTTGGTTATCAGCAAATGAAATTGCACCTGATGCATTCTTAATGTATTCAAGAATGATTACTCTTTGAGTTGCAGAAGAAGTATATCTAGTTAATACAGGGCTTAAGAAATTACTACAAGCCTCAGATAATTGACTTGGTGTTAAATTTGAAGAAGAACTTGTTACATATTCTAATACATATAACTTAATTTGATTCAAAGATAATTTATCTTCATCATTATAGATATCTTCAACCTTTATATATTCTTCATTATATTTGATAGTAATATTTTTCAATAAATCATCTGAATGGTCAGATTCTTTCCATTCTGCTGATGATTTAGGGCTACCAGATGTTACCATGATTAAATTATAACCATCATCTGTTAATACTAATTCATCATCTGCTTTAGTTAAATTTTCGATAAAGCAAGAAGGAGTAGTACCATTTATAAAGAATTGATACTTAGATTCATCTGTGTATTCATATAATCTTTGTTTTAGGTTAAAATCAACATCTACTGTTGAATTATCAACTGTAAATTCCTCAACCTTAACTCTTAATCCTATTTTACGATATTTTGCCCATTGATTTTCAGATACAATAGGGTTGTTATCGAAAATTACCTTTGCAGTACCATTGATTTCACTTACTAATTCATCTGCTTTAGAAGTATGATTTGTAGTAGAAGCATTAATTTCATCATAAACATCATATATTAAAGCCTTTGCAGCCTCACCATATGTAATAGTAGTCTCAGAACCAGTGATAGCACCATCATTATTAATATCAAATCCAGCGCCATTATTTGCGATAAGATTTATCCAATTTGATGAATCATTAATATCTGTATCATCTGCTTCTCCATCATCATCACCATCAAAATATACAACAAATCTTTTTCCACCTAATTTGAAATAGTTGTCATAAGAAGCATCCACATAATTTTTGAAGAATGATAATAATTTATCATCTGAATAATTGCTTAATAAAGATACAGAAGCATATTGTACTCTATAATAATTATCAACAATTTCATCGATATCAGCTGAGTGGAAATAAAGCATTAAGAAATTATATTTACCTAATGAAGAAGAATAACCATTAGAAGAATATCCATTATTTGAGAAATTATAAAGAATAGCTTCAATATAATTTACATAATTATCCTTATACTCAGAAGTTTTTTCATATGATTCAGTATCCTTAATTATTTTATTTGATAATAAATCAATTGAAGTAGTTTGTCCGTTTGCAACCTCTAAGTATTCATATGCCCCAAATGGAGTATCTGTACCTGCAATGATTAATGAATTTTCATCATTAACATCCTTTGTAAGATTAAAATTATATGTTTTATCTTCATATTTTATAGTAGCTAAAACATTTTTATTCTTATTCTTACCTAATGTTTTTGAATAATCTAAATGATTCTTTAAATAAGATATTTCGATAGCCTCGTTATAAATCTTTACTTCAACATCCTTGATAGCTTCATTTAAATAAGATGTTAAAGAAGATTCAGTAACCTTATCTTTGCTTAATGCCTTGTGAACCTCATCAAAATATTTCTTATTATCTTCTTTTAATAAAAAGTCGATAATATCATCAGTTGTCATATCCTTATTATATATATTGTTATCTTCATCAACAGTAGTACCAAACTTATAAGCAATGTAGTATGAACTATTATAGCTTTGAGAAGAAGTAGAATAAGGAATATCGTCAGTTAATGTTTCATATAAATATGTTGTAAATGAAGAGCTTATTTCATCTAATTCATCCTTTGTATATGTATATTCAACATTTGATGACTTGATATTTTCGATTGTTTCAGCTGAATCAGTCACATTTGTAAAGATGTATTTAGAAACCTTTCTTAAATCATCGATGTTATTTATTTGAGGAATACCATCTACTGTTTTAATTGGGCTTCTGTATCCATCATAACAATAGTTATAAATTGCAACATACATTTCAAGAATACAATCTGGGTTATTTGATAATTTAGTCATTTTTGTTAATTCTGAATTTGATAAATCATCATAATAATCACAATACTCCTCATATGATTTATCTTCAGCATCAACTAAATATATTTCCTTATTATATACCTTTAGTCCGAATGCTCTTAATGTTTTGTTGAATTCATCTTCAGAGCTAAAACGAATAAGAACTAAATCCAAGTCACCTTTATTAGCATAAAGAGTCTTAAATTTACTTACAAATTCAGAGTTTGAAAAATAACCTATTTTGTCATCCTCAGAATCATCATCCTCATCATCAGCCTTTTTAATTTCTTCGTTAATTTTTTCTTGAGCGTATAATTCCTTTGCTAAAGATGGGTAATATAAATCCGTCAAATTTAATGCAAGCTTTAAATAGCCGGCAGTATTATCCTTATTTCCATTTTTTACTAAATCCTCAACCTTTTCATTACCGATATATTCAAGTCTATAGTTTGTTAATAGCTCATCAATATATTTAGCCTCTGAAACTGTTTTTGTTTTAGTAGTTAATTTATCAACACTTTCCCAGAATGCTTCATTTTTGTATTCTAGGTTATAAATGTCTTGAACGACATAATCAATTAATCTAGAGTTATATTCCTCGTATAATTGTTTATATTCGTTTTCATCTGCAAAAAGTTCTTTTTCTTCAGCAGATAATTTAGAATAGTCATTCTTCATTACTTTTGTTATTTTATTGATTTGAGAATCTAAAACAACATTTTCGATTTGACTTTCTAAAATATCGCTAGCACTCCACTTTAATTCATTCCAAAGCTCGCCTGTTGTTACAGTATAGCTTCCACTAGTAGCATAAGTTTCGTTTTCATTAAACTTTGCGTGATTATCTGAATTAGAGCAAGATGCAAGTGATAACATCAACACGCTTGACATTGTGACGGTCAATAGTCTTCGTGACATTTGATTTTTACTTTTTTTCATCAAAATTACTCCTTTTTTAATAATATTAAACTAACGCACATATTATCATAACATTATTGAAATTAAAATGCAATAATAAAACAAAATTGATTTTTGAAATATTGTTTTTTAGTTATATTGCCTAAATGTAATTATATAAATTACATAACATAAAACTGAAGGGAAGGAAGGAGGTGTCATTTTATGGCACAAAATAATCTTTGCTGCGGAACAAATGAATATAGTTATGCTTTGATTCTCGTTCTATTCATTTTACTTGTTATCATAGGAACTGCATGGTTAGTATAAATAGTCTAAAGCCTCGCTTGAGGCTTTTGTTTATTTATGCTATAATTTGTTCGATTTTAAGGAATTGGTGATTGATTATGAAGATAAATGTATTTTCAAGTGGTTCTGCTGGTAATTCAACCTTAATTGAAATAGCTGATAAAAAAATTTTGGTTGATGCAGGAATATCAAAAAAGATGATTGAAGAAAATTTAAATAAAAAGGGACTATCAATTAATGATATTTCAATGCTGTTTATTACTCATGAGCATGAGGATCATATTCGTTCTCTTCAAGCATTAATCAAATATGATAATATTACTATTTTCCTAACAAAAGGAACATACGATTATATTTTTAACTCCTATAAGGTAAAAAATGCTAATTTATTGAAAAAATTGGAAGAAAGACTTACACAAGGTACGATAAAAATATTAAGTAAAATAGGAGACAATAGTATTTTTTATAAGAGTTTTGAAATAGATAATTTGAAAATAGATGTATTACCGACATTTCATGATGCATCTGAATCTGTAGGCTTTATCTTTCATGAAAATGATAAAAAAATTGTTTATATTACAGATACTGGGTATGTTCATCAATCATTGTACGAATTAATTTCAAATGCTGATGCATATATTCTTGAAAGTAATCATGACCCTGAAATATTAATGCATTCAAATCGACCATATAATTTAAAAATTAGAATTCTTTCAAATCACGGACATTTATCAAATGAAGATTCAATGGTTACACTTGCGCATGTCATGGGAAATAAAACTAAGCTTGTTATGCATGCACATATTTCTCAAGAATGTAATCTTGGACAAATAGTAGAAATGACTAGAAAAAAAGTTTTAGATGAATATGCAATTGATACAGAAGGAATTGATTTTGTTGTTTTAAATCCATATCCATCAAAGGAGTATGAGGTATGAAAATAGTAGTTGTCAGTGTTGGAAGTATTAAGGAAAAATATTTAAAGGATGCAATAAATGAGTATTCAAAGCGTCTTTCAAAGTATGCTAAAATTGAATTTTTAAATGTCTCTGATGAAATGATTCCTAATAATCCATCTGAAAAGGAAATCGAGCAAATAAAGTTAAAAGAAGGAGAGAAAATATTAAAGGTTTTACCCTTAAATTCTTATAAAATAGCTTTGAATTTAAAGGGAGAAATGCTGTCTAGTGAAGAATTAGCTAAAAAGCTTTTAAATATTTTTTCTTATAATAATTCCACTATTACTCTAGTTATTGGTGGTTCCTTAGGATTGGGAAAAAATGTTTTAGATTTAATGGATTATCATTTATGCTTTTCAAAGATGACATTTCCTCATCAGCTTATGCAGGTTATTCTTTTAGAACAAATATATCGAGCATTTAAGATTAATAACAATGAGACATATCACAAATAGGATATTAAGTTTATAATTAAAATTATAAGTTAGCTAAAAAAGTATTAATAAGACTATTTTTGTTAGTTCTTCACACGTTGACTATTGTCAAATTAAGTGATAGAATTATATAGTAAAGATAAATGCACTTTCACAATTGGTGCGAATGGAGGTAATTATTGTGGCAGATGTAAAAAGCTTACCTTTAATTAATGAGGTAAATAAGAAAGAAGTTAAAAAGGTTAAAATCATGCAATTTGGAGAAGGAAATTTCCTTCGTGCATTTGTTGATTGGATTATTAATTCAACAAACAAAGCAACTGATTTTAATGCGGGTGTTGTTGTTGTACAACCAATAGAACAATTTGGTAGAGTAAAGGAATTAATGGACGCTGATGGTCTATATACTTTATATTTACAAGGATTACAGGATGGAAAGGCTGTACGTCAGCATGAAGTAATTAAATGTGTTCAAGATGGATTAAATCCATATTTAGCATATGATAAATATTTAAAATATGCTGAATCTGAGGATTTACAATTTATCATTTCAAATACAACAGAGGCTGGTATCGCATTTGATCCAAATGATACTGATTTAACAAAGACTCCTAATTCATATCCAGGAAAGCTATTAGCATTCTTAAAGAGAAGATATGAAACAATTAAAAAGGGATTATTTATTATTCCATGTGAATTAATTGATCATAACGGAGCTACTTTAAAGGAAATTTTAGTTAAACTTGCAAAACACAATAATATGGATGAAGAATTCATCAACTGGATTGTTGAGGAAAATAAATTCTACAATACTTTAGTTGACCGTATTGTTCCAGGATATCCTCGTAATGATGCTGAAGCATTCCAGCTTGATTTAGGATATCAAGATCAAAACATGGTTGTTGGAGAAATATTCCACCTTTGGTGCATTGATGCTCAAACAACAGAATGTCCAAACTGTGCTAAGAAAAACCTTGAAGCTTTGAAAGAAGCATTACCAACTGAAAAGGCTGGTTTAAATGTTTTATTTGTTGATTCAATTGTACCTTATAAGCAAAGAAAGGTTAAAATCTTAAATGGTTCTCACACAACATTAGTTCCAGTATCATATTTAGCTGGTGTAGATGCTGTAAAGGAAACTATTGAAGATCCTGTATTAGGAAAATTTGTTAAAGAATTTATTTTTGATGAGGTTATTCCTACAATTGATATTCCAGAGGATCAAATGATTGCATATTCTAATTCTGTATTAGAAAGATATATGAATCCATATGTTCATCATTTATTAATGTCAATTGCATTAAATTCATCTGCCAAATATAAAGAAAGAGTATTACCTACAGTATTACAAAATCTTGAAAAAGGAAAGCTTCCTGTTCATGCATTATTCTCTTTAGCTGCATTAATTACTTTCTATCATGGTGTTAGATTATCTGATGGTTCAAAGATTGATTTACAAGATACTAATGGATGGTTCATTGAATTATTAGCTAAGCTATGGAATGAAAATGATGGTAAGACTGAAGCAGGCGCTAAGGCAATTGTTACTGAGGTTCTAGGCTTAAAGGATCATTGGGGTGTTGATTTAAACACTATTGATGGTGTTAACGAATTTGTTACTAAGTCATTAGTAGCTATCAATACAATGCCAATGAGAGATGCTATTAAGGCAATTATTAAATAATTTTAACTAAAATATAATTTTAAAAGGTGAACTAATTTATGAAGGATTATATCATTATTAATGAATTTGATAATGTTGCTGTTGTATTAAGACCTTTCAAAAAGGGTGAAGTAATAGAAGGAGTAACATTATTAGAAGACATTCCTCAGGCACATAAGGTAGCATTAAAGGAAATAAAATGTGGTGAGGATGTAATTAAATATGGTAACCCTATTGGACATGCTACAAAGGATATTCATATCGGTGAGCATGTACATACTCAAAATGTAGAAACAAATCTAGATAGTGTTATTTCATATGAATATAAGCCAAATTATCCAGAGGTTTTAGGATATGTATCTGATAGAACAGTTGATGTTTATGAGCGTTCAACAGGTGAATATGGTATCCGTAATGAATTATGGATTGTACAAACTGTTGGATGTGTTTCTGGTATGGCTAATAAAATTATTGAAAATTTTAAAGCAAAATATAATCCAGAGGGTATAGATGGAGTTTATACCTTCCAGCATCCATTTGGTTGTTCACAAATGGGTGGAGATCTTGAGCTTACTCGTACATTACTACAGGATATGGTTAAGCATCCTAATGCTGGTGGTGTTTTAGTATTAGGTCTTGGCTGTGAAGAAAATCTTGTTGGGAAGTTTAAAGATACTTTAGGAAAATATGATGAAGCTCGTACGCGCTTCTTAGTTTCTCAAGAGGTAGAAGACGAGGTAGAAGTAGGTACTGAGTTACTTAAGGAATTATATGATCAAATGAAAAATGATAAGAGAGTAACTAAACCTCTTTCAGTTTTACGCATTGGTCTAAAATGTGGTGGTTCAGATGGTATGTCTGGTATTACTGCTAACCCATTATTAGGTAGATTTTCTGATTTCTTATCAATTAATGGCGCAACAACTGTTTTAGGTGAAGTACCTGAAATGTTTGGTGCTGAAAAGCTATTAATGGCTCGTGCTAAGGATGAAGAAACATTTGATAAGATTGTTAAGCTAATAAACGATTTTAAAGTTTATTTTGAAAATCATCATCAGGTTATTTATGATAACCCATCTCCAGGAAATAAGGCTGGTGGTATTACAACATTAGAGGATAAGTCTTTAGGATGTACACAAAAGGGTGGAGCATCAAAGGTTAATGGTGTAATGGCTATGGGAGAAAGAATTAATGAGCATGGTTTAAATTTATTATGTACACCTGGTAATGATTTATGTGCTGTAACTACACTTGCTTGTTCAGGCTGTCAAATGGTATTATTTACAACAGGTCGTGGTACTCCATTTGGTGGATTTGTTCCAACAGTAAAGGTTGCTACAAATACTTTAATGGCTACTAAGAAGGCTAATTGGATTGATTTCAATGCTGGTGATTTAGTAGACAAAATGGATATGAATGAATTATTAGAAAAATTCATTGATTACATTTGTGATGTTGCTTCAGGAAAGAAGCAAACTAAAAATGAACAGAATAACTTTAGAGAAATTTCAATCTTTAAAGATGGTGTAGTATTATAATTGTATTTGAAAGGTTAGGAAAAAAATATGAAAAATTTTATGGATGATGATTTCTTATTAACAACTGAAACTGCTAAGAAATTATATCATGAGCATGCAAAAAAGATGCCAATTATTGATTACCATTGTCATCTTCAGCCAAAAGAAATTTATGAGGATAAGAAGTTCCGTAATTTAGCTGAGGCATGGTTAGGTGCTGGCGATCGTTATGGAGATCACTATAAGTGGAGAGCATTACGTGCTAGAGGATATGAGGAAGATTCAATTTCTGGAAACATTGCTGGCTTATCATTAGAAGAAAGCGATCGTAAAAAATTTGATCAATTTGTTGAATCTATGCCATATTTTGTAGGTAATCCATTATATCACTGGTCACATCTAGAAATGAGAAGATATTTTGATATCTATGAAATCATCAATGAAAAGAATGCTGATGTAATTTGGGAAAAGGCAAATAAAAAGCTTGAAACTTTAACAGCAAGAGAAATGATGTATAAATTCAATGTTGATACAGTATGTACAACAGATGATCCAGTAGATTCATTAGAATGGCATAAGAAAATGAATGAGGATAAGACTTTAAAGGTTAAGGTTCGCCCTGCATTCCGTCCTGATAAGGCTATTAATGTTGAGCTTGATTGGTTTGAATCATGGGTAAATCAGCTTTCAAAGGTTGTTGGTTATGAAATTAAGGAATTAAAGGATTTAGAACATGCTTTAGAGGATCGTATTGAATTCTTCCATTCTATGGGTTCAAGAGTATCAGACCATGCTTTAGACGTTGTTCATTATACTAAAGCAACTTATGAAGAGGCAAATAAAGTATTCCATAAGGGTATGAATCATGAGGCTGTTAGTGAATTTGAACAGGATCAGTATAAGGGATATATTTTAGTATTCTTAGGACGTTTATATAATAAATATGGTTGGGTACAACAATATCATATTGGTGCATTACGTAACAATTCAAAGTCTATGCTAAAGAAAATTGGACCAGATACTGGTTATGATGCTATTGAAGATCAAGTTTACAAGGAAAAGCTATCTCAATTATTAGGTGCATTAGATGAAACAGATGAATTACCTAAGACAATTCTATATTGCTTAAATCCAAGAGATAATTATGCATTAATGGTATTAGCTGGCTGCTTCCAAAAGGAAGGCGTAAAGAATCGTGTTCAAAATGGTACTGCTTGGTGGTTCTTAGATCAACAAGATGGTATGAGACAAAACATGGAAACAATGATGCAGGTTGCAATTATTTCTCAAACTGCAGGTATGCTTACTGATTCACGTTCATTCTTAGCATATCCTCGTCATGAATATTATAGACGCTTACTTTGCCAAATGTTTGGTAATTTAGTAGAATCTGGACAATATCCAGCTGAAGAGGTTGAACGCTTAGGAAAGATTGTTGAAGATATTTGCTACAACAACGCTAAGGAATATTTCGGTTTCTAATTAAATAGGAAATAAGGCTACAGAAAACTGTAGCCTTTAACATATTAATGAAAAAAATAAAAATAGCTAATATAATAAATATTGTTTTAATTATAGTAGTATTTATAGTCGATTTTATTCTTGGCATATTCTTTAATTTTGATGTAAGATTTTACATTTCAACCTCATTATTATTAGCCTTAAGTGGTTTAATTTGTTTAGTTTTTATCGCAATAAAAGAAGCACTTGTTCTTATGTATGATTCAAAAAGATTTCAACCTATCTTTTTTTCTACATTAGTATTATCAGGCATAGTAGCATATTATTTGGTCAGGTATGTCAAGGGTTATGATAAATTTATTGTATTATATTGGATAGCTTTAATCTTAATTAATGTTATTTCGGCAATCATTGTTAATGTTTTAGAGAAAAAAAGTGCAAATAAGCAAAACAACCAAAATAAAAATACTCCTCGATTTATGATTAGGAAATAAGAAATGGCATATATCATCTATAAAGATAATATATAGCCTTTTTTTTCTCTATTTTGTTCTTTGTAAAAAACAAATTCTTTCAATTCATTTATTCATGATTTATAGTAGTTTTGTATACAAATGAGGTGATTTTTGTGAAAAAAATATTATTATTTATTATTATAATTGTTTTAATATTATCATTAACTTCATGCTCAGCAAATGAGATTGTAGTTCATAATGTCGATGTTAAGTATCTTAATACTGAATGTTGTGAATATTTTTTTAATTTAAGAAAAAACTATGTTCAAAATGTTCAATCATCATGTGCATATCAGTCATTTTCAATGCTTTTGGGTTATTATGATGTTTATTATAATGATGATATAGTGGATGAAAAATATATTGTAAATGGATATGCAGAAAATAATAAGCTAATATCCTCTCCCGGTTGTATTCATGAGGATATTAATAGTAGTGATTACCAAAATCCGGTAAAATATTATGAATATGTAGAAGAAACTAAGGAATATAATCTTCAATCATTTTTAATAAGCATGCTTGCTGAAAAGTATAATTTGTATAATAAAAATTTAGCAGGTGGAGCTTGTGTGATTAAAAGTGCTAATTCTAGAATAGAAGGCTATAATAATGAGCTTGAGCTTCTTTTTAGCGAATATTTTTATACATATAAGGGCTTTACAGAGGAAGAGATATGTTTAAAAAGAATATATACAAGAGAAGCTTTAATTAATCTGTTGAAAAAAGGGATACCTGTATTAAGCAGAGCTTATAATTCATATGATAGTGGTCATTATCAGATAATATATGATTATGATGAAAAAGAAGACAATTTATATTCTCATATGGGCTGGTATTTAGATTCTTATCATGCTGATTTAAAGGAAAGCTTTAAAAAGCTTGACCAGCTTTATTATATAGAAATTAATTTAAATCATTCTTGTAATAAATGTATATGTAATAGCAATGAAGATAATAAATTAATATGTTCATGTGAATTACGAAAATAAGATAATTTTATCAATAAAATTTTTAATTTTTTTGCTTTATAATTGCTTTATATTGCTAAAAGTACTACAAAACTTGCGATATTTATGCTAAAATAGTAAAAGTATACTTATGACCTTTAGGAGGTATTATAAAATGGCAGAATATAATCACAAAATAATAGAAAAAAAATGGCAGGATTATTGGGAGAAAAATCATACATTTAAAACTGATGTTTGGGATTTTTCAAAACCAAAATTTTATGCCTTAGATATGTTCCCTTATCCATCTGGTGTAGGACTACATGCTGGTCATCCAGAAGGATATACTGCAACAGATATAGTTTCAAGAATGAAAAGAATGCAAGGATATAATGTACTTCATCCAATGGGATATGATTCATTTGGCCTACCTGCAGAGCAATATGCTATTTCAACTGGTAATCATCCAGATGGTTTTACTCAAAAAAATATTGAAACATTTTCAAAGCAATTAAAAGAATTGGGCTTTGATTATGATTGGGATAAAATGATAGCTACATCAGATCCAAGTTATTATCATTGGACTCAATGGATTTTTAAGAATATGTATCTTGATGGTTATGCTAAGTATATTGATATGCCAGTAAACTGGTGTGAGGAATTAGGTACAGTACTTGCAAATGATAAAGTAATAGATGGAAAATCAGAACGTGGTGGATACCCAGTTATTCGTAAGAATATGAAGCAATGGGTAATAGACCAGCCTGCCTTTGCTGAGGAGCTTTTAGAGGGCTTAGATAGAATTGATTGGCCTGAATCAACTAAGGAAATGCAAAGAAATTGGATTGGAAAATCAACAGGAGCACTTGTTGATTTTAAGGTAAGTGGAATAGATGAAAAATTCACTGTTTTTACCACTCGCTGTGATACATTATTTGGTGCTACATATTGTGTTTTGGCACCAGAACATACATTAGTTGAAAAAATAACAACTAATGAGCAAAAAGTAATGGTTGAAGAATATAAAAAGCTTTGTGCATCAAAATCAGAGCTTGAACGTACAGAATTAAATAAGGATAAGACAGGTGTATTTACAGGTGCATATGCTATAAACCCTGTAAATGGTAAAGAAATTCCTATTTGGATATCTGATTATGTATTAGCTTCCTATGG